>CAJAYO010000323.1 GCA_903948415.1 uncultured Opitutia bacterium
ACTTCGGACCAGCCGGCACCCTTCGGAGCGTCATTTCTCGCCGCGAAGAGGGGGGCCGAATCGCAAAACTCAATCTCATTCAGCATAAAGGCGAAAAAACGCGGTGCCGCCGACGGGCAAGGGCACCCAGACCTCGAGCACGGTCACTTCGCGACCGGAATACGCGGGCTGGTTGACGTCACCGGCGGCCGATAGGGCAAAGCTTTGGGGGCTCCACTCGTTGAGGTTGGCCGAGGAGCGCAGGCGATAAACGCGGCCGGGAACGGTCGTGAACCGCAACCGGGCCCGGCCGTTTTCCACCGCCAGGACTTCCAGCGCCAAGCCGTCCAGCCGATCGAGGGCGTAGGTCCCAATCAGGTATTCCTGGAGATTGGTCAGCCCGTCGCCGTCGAGATCGTCGCCGGCTTTGACCTCGGCCAAGGTGCGCACTCGGCCGGTGGTGTCGCGGTCGATCAGGGCGCGCTCCCAGGCGTCGGGCAGGCCGTCGTTGTCGCTGTCCACGCCCAAGGTAAGGTCGAGGCGGGTGCGTTTTCCGGGCTCGCCGAGGGTCGGGCCGACCCGGGCCACTTCGATCGGCAGATACACCACCCCGCCCCGCAACACGCGGATCGTAAACGGGCTGGTCGGCAGGAGCGCCGTGGGTTTGTAAACGGTCCCCACACTGCCCAAGTCCACCGGGAGCCGGACCTGATAATTCACGCCGACCTCGGTGCCGGGGGCAATCTGGGTGCGGGCAATCTCGCCGGCGGCGTGGCTCACGATGACCACCGCGGAGCCGACGGCCAACGGCCGGCCCAGCTCGTCGCGCACCGTCCCGAAGAGGACATGGTCGGGGGCCGGCGGGTAGGCGCGGGCCGTCGCGCCCAGCAGGACGGCGGCGAGAAAAAAGCAGGTGCGGGAGAACGTCATGGTCAGTTGCCGGCGGTGGAGTAGGTCTCGAAGTGGATTTTGATGTTCGTCACCGAATCGATGAAGATCTGCATCCCCTTCTTGGGATCAGCCAGGAGGGTTTGGGCCGGAATCACCAGTTTCCAGCGGCTGTTCCAAACGGAGCGACCGATCAGGCGTGAGTTTGTGAAGCCCGGGTGGTCTAGAAACACCGTACCATCGGCCACCGCGCGGAAGGCCTGATGCTGGCGCAGGACGTAATTCTCCGAGAGGGAACTGGCCGAAGTCCAGGCCTTCGCCGAGGCATAGTTGCTCTGGCTGATGTTGAACGGCAGCGGAATGGCCTGATCGGCGATCGCCCACGTGCGCACCACGCTGGATTTTTCCATGGGCGAGCGGATCGAATCGGTGCCCGCCGGCAGGAGATAAACATAGGGCGTGCCACTGAGCGCCATGCCATCGGTGAACGCGGTGTAGGGGTCGGAGGGGGAGGTCGCGCCAATGCTGCCGGTGGTGGCCTCCGTGCCCGACGGATCCACGAGGCCCACGTAGCCGGAGAACGCCACCCCGGAGAGGCGGATCTTGGTCGCAAACGACGTCGCACTGAAGGTGGAATCGCCGCCGGCCAGGGGCTGGCCGAAGAAATTCAGCCCGGGCGAAATGGTGCTCGCGAACTCGAAGATAAAGCCCGGCACCGCCGCACCGGCATCGAGACCGAGGTTGAGGCAATGCCGCGCCGCGTCCGGGTCATCCATGAGATTATCCCGCTTGGCTGCGAGCAGCACCTCCCGCCACGCCTGGTCACCGGCGGCGCCGTTGACGATGCGGTACTTTTGCGAGCGCAAGGAGAAGGTCGTGGCGTAACGGTCAGGATTGTTGATCCCCAGCCGTGACTTCGCCACGCTCCAATCCGAATTCAGCGCCGCCAGTGCCCCCGCCAGGCCGGGATCGCCGGCCGCCGCGCCGCCGAACTGCGGCACGCCGTCGATCATGACCCCGGGCGACCGAGCTTTGACAATCTTGTCGAGGAAGGTGGCCGAAGCGGTATTGCCCGCCGGATTCAGCAAGCCCGTTTCATAATCGTAGGCCGTCGCGGCTTGGTAGGCGTAACGCGCCGAGAGATCATACAGCTGTTTGTATTTTTCCAAGGCCTCGTCCCGGAAGGCCCGGAACGCGAGGTCCTTGGTGCGATAGCCTTGGACCAGCGCCGAGGCGCGCCGCCGGAAGGTTTCGCGCTCGGCCTGCATCCGCTCGCCCGACGCCACCAGCGCGCGCAGGTTGCGCTGGGCTTGGTCGAAGCGGCGAATCGACGCATCCACGGCGGCCTGGCTGCCCAAAATGTCCTGGAGTCCCCGCCTCAGGTCGTAAACCAATTGCTCGTATTCGGCCGCCCAAGCGGCTTCCAGTTCGGAGACCTGCCGAATTCGCTCCAACACCGACTTCGTTTGTTCGGCGATCCGCAACGACACGTTCAAACTGGCGATCTGGGCCTGCGACATCATCGTCACCAGGACCGCCGCGAGCTTGGCGGCGCCCCGGGCCGGAGCGGTGGCGTCGGTCGCCAAGCCGACTACGCTCGGCAGCGATTCCGCCGTGCCATCCGCGGTCGCCTTGAGCGACTCCACGGTCGCCGACAAGACGTCCCGCGTGTTGCCGAGCACCTGCTCGACCGTCTCCACCACCAGCACGGCGGTATTGAAGCCGACAGCGATCCCCAATTCGGCGGCATGGCGATTGACGTTGGCCCGAAAAACCACCGACAGATTTTCCAGGTCCTGCTGCAGTCCGGCGTAGTCGCCCAGATCCTTGGCGAGAGCGAGCCGGGCCAGCAACAGATCGGAAACCGCCGTTTGGATGGCGCCCGGGCTGGACCGCCGGCCGGTCCAGGCGTCCGGCTTCCGCAACGCCCCGGTGCCGTCGAGCGTATACGTCACCTTCTGGTCGCGGTTATAATTGAGCGAACCCGGGTTTTTCTCGTTAAACTTGGGGTTGAGCAGCAGCTCAAAATCCCGGGGGTCCCCCGAGATGAGTCCATTCGGGATATCGACATACATATAGTGCAGCAAATCAGGCCCGCTGTAGTCCTGCACATAGGTCTTGCCCGGCCCGATATCATCGGCGTAGGCGGTGCCATAGAGTTCGATCAGCTGGTTGGTGTAGGCCTGCTCTTGCTGCGCAATGGCCGTGCTGGCGGCGGCGAGACTGTCCTCCTGCTGCCGCAGGAACTGGGTCGAGCTCTTCGCATTCTCAAAGGCCGTGAGGGTGTTGCGCAGCGCCGCCGTCGCCCGAGCGTAAATTTGCTCGAAATGGGTCGTCCACATATCCCCGCTGTCCTGCGGGGGGAACAGATCGAACGCCATCGAACCGTTGGCCAGACCGAGGGGATTGAGACGACCTTCGGCATTGGTCAACGACTGCTGGATGGCGGTCGCATGGCTGATGAGCTGACTCAGCTCCGGGACCGTCGTCCGGTCGATCTTCTGGATGCCCTCGTGGGAGGGATCGGGATCGACGGCCGGCAACATGGAGTTGCCGGTGATCCAATTGAAGTAAGCGCCCTGCCAACCGCGGACCGCCCAGTCGTCCACGCCCCACCGGCGCGTGATCCCGTTGCTGGTCTTCCCGTCTTTCAGGTTCGACCACGTCGTCGTCGCTCCGGCGGTGAAGGCCTGGCGATAGGTCAGGTCGACAATCTGGCTGGCGGAACGGGCCAGCGCGACGGCGGCCGTCGCAAATTTCCGCTCGTCGAAATAATCCACCGCCACCGCTTTGCCCAGCACCGTCACGGCTTCCATGCGGGGCTGCCAGGCGAAGTTCGGATTGGCCAGCAGGGTGTAGTAGCCGCTGAGGGCCGTGAGGTAGTGGCCATATGCATCCCCGTGGCCCTGCGGATAGACCAGCGCGGCGTCCGCCGCGCCCACCACGCCGTCGCCATCCATGTCCTTGATGTTGTAATTCAGCGCGTAGATCGCCTCGCCGGAATCGATCCCGCGGGTGTAGTTCCACACCAGCCGATTGTAGACGGGGTTCACCCGCGTGCCCGGGGCCAGGGCATTATCGCGGCCCCGCAGCAGGGTCAGCTCTTCATCGAGCACCGAGGCGAGCTGGCCTTTGAAGGCAAACAGGGAGGTGCTGACCGCGCCGAAAACGCTGCCGTTGTCCGAGCCAAAGGCGATGGTCGGATTGGCGGCATCCGCGTAGGCCTCGTTGCCGAGAATCATATAGAGATCGGCCAGATAGCCGGCGGCGAGGAGCAGGGCGTCGTTGGCCGCGCCGTAATTGATCGCCGGCGTGCCTTCAATGCTCAGCGCCTTGCCGCGGCGCAAAATCGTTTCGTAGATTTCAATCAGGCCCACCTTGTTGATATTGGCCAAATTGAGCGCGATATCGCCCTCCCACCGCCGGCCCGCCTGCTGGACCAGACTCACGTCGAGATTGACGGCGTTGCTGAACAAATCGGTGACGCGTTGTTGGAAGGGATTGATGCCGGCGAGGGCGCGCTTGATCCAGCCCTCGGCGAGCTGGGGATCGACACCTGTGCACCCGCCGCCATTGGCGACATAGGCGGCGTTGGTGGTGTCGCGCGCCCGATAGCGCATCGTGAAATAATAGTCGGTCAACGTGAGCAGGCTGATGCCTTGG
>CAJAYO010000324.1 GCA_903948415.1 uncultured Opitutia bacterium
CCTCTCCTCTCCCCCCTCCCTCGTCGGCAGCTTCACGCCCGAAGCCTTCGCCGCGCACCTCGCCAGCCTCCCGCCGACGCTGCCCACCTGGTGGATCGCGCGCAAACGCGCCGCCTACGCCCGCTTCGCCGCCCTCCCGATGCCCTCGCGCACCGACGAGATGTGGCGCTTCAGCAATATCGGCACCCTCACCCTCGCCGGCTTCACGCTGCCGGCCGTGGCGACCGCGGTCCCCCATTCGCCCATCGGCATTCCCAAGGCCGCCAAACTCGTCTTCGCCAACGGCCGCCTCTTCTCCCGCCAACCCCTCTCCGCCGAACTCTCCGCCCGTGGGGTCATCGTCGATACGCTGCAAAACGCCCTCGTCCACCACGAGGCCCTCGTCCGCGAACATCTCCTCGCCCAGCCGCCCAAACTCGGCTCGCCGAAGTTCGCCGCCCTCCACGAGGCCTTCCTCGCCGACGGCGCCTTCATCTCCGTCCCCCGCGACGTGCAGCTCGATCTGCCCATCGGCATTTTCTCCTACGCCCTCGGCGCCACCGCCGCCGTCTTCCCCCACACCCTCGTCGTCGCCGGCGAAAACGCCCGCGTCTCCGTCGTCGAATACTTCGGCTCCGGCGACGACACCGAGGCCCAGTTCGCCGCCGGCGCCAATGACCTCTACGCCGGCCACGGCGCCCAGATCGCCTACATCGGCAAACAGGACTGGAGCCACCGCGCCCTCTCCTTCCAGTCCAACTCCACCGTCGTCCGCCGCGACGCCCGCGTCCAGTCCCTCAACCTCCACCTCGGCGCCCGTCAGGCCCGCCACGAATCGCTTTCCCAGCTCGCGGCCCCCGGCGCCTTCTCCGAGATGCTCGCCCTCACCGTCGCGGAGACCGGCCAGGAATTCGACCAGCGCACGCTCCAGATCCACCAGGCGCCGAACACCAAGAGCGACCTCCTCTACAAAAACGCCCTCCGCGGCTCCGCGAAGACCATCTTCTCCGGCCTCATCGTCGTCGATCCCGACGCCCAAAAAACCGACGCCTACCAAAGCAACCGCAACCTCATGCTGAGCGACGATGCCGAGGCCTGCTCCCTCCCCGGCCTCGAAATCCAGGCCAACGACGTCCGCTGCACCCACGGCGCCACCTCCTCGCGGATCGATCCCGAGCAGGAATTCTACCTCCAATCCCGCGGCATCGCCAAGGAAGCCGCCGACGAGCTCCTCACCTTCGGCTTCTTCGAGGAAGTCCTCAATCGGCTGGTGAACGACGAACTTCACGAAGCCCTCCGCACCCTGATCCAGACGAAGTTTAAGAAATAACCGAGCGTTACACCGAAAACACCGAGGCTGCACAGAGACCACTGAGACCAAACCCAAGCGGTCTTTCTCCGTGCCCTCTGTGCGCATTCTGTCCCTCTGTGTAATCCTTCCGGTCCTCTTCCCTTTCTCCCCGTCCACCTTCGCTCCTCCAGCCCGCCTCCCATGACCAACCGCGACCGCATCCTTTCCCGCGAAGTCATCGCCACCCAGATCCCCTCCGGCGACAAGACCACCCTCCACGCCGAGACCAAGGTGATGATTCACCAGACCCTCGGCGGCGCCTACACGGTGCAGACCGACTTCGGCCTCTTCCGCATCAACGGCGCCGACGCCGACGCTCTCGGCGAACAGCCCACCGCCACGCCCGGCGCGCAGGCCGCCACCTCTCCGGATGGCGCCCCCGATCCCGAGGCCATCTGGGCCCAGCTCCGCCAGGTCTACGATCCCGAGATCCCCGTCAACATCGTCGACCTCGGCCTCGTCTACACGATGGACGTCGAAAAAATCACCGAGCCCCAGCCCGGCCACCGCGTGAATGTCGCCATGACCCTCACCGCCCCCGGTTGCGGCATGGGCCCGGCGATCGCCGAAGACGCCAAGAACAAAATCCTCCTCGTCCCCGGCGTCACCGACGCCGACGTCCGCATCACCTGGGAACCGGCGTGGAACCAGTCGATGATCAGCGAAGAGGGCAAAATGAAGCTCGGGCTGATCTAGACTCGGTCTCGGCTCTTGCTCCCAGCGCGGCCCGCCTCGTGAGAGCCGGGTTTTTTTCGTCTCCCCACCCCGCCCGCGGCCCCGGTAAAAACCAAACGCCTCTTCCTCGGCTCGCACAACCGGTGGCTCGCCGCGCCCCCCGGGCCGAGGCCCTGTTCCACGCCCCTCCGCACTACGCGGCCCGCTCTGCCGGCACGGAACACTCCTCCCGGGTGACCGCCCGCTTCGCCGTCGAACTCGCCGACCAACCCGTCGTCGTCCCCCGCGGGCCCGACGACGACACCTCCGTGAACCCCGACCTCATCGCGCTCCTCCGCGCCAAGCTCGCCGCGCACGTCGACCTGTGCTCCGCCCCCCGGCCGCTCACTCCGTCTTCTTCGCCTTCGCCTTTTTCTCCGCGCCCACTTCCACCGCCGGCGCCGTGTAACTCAAGATCTGGCCGTCTTTCACCAGCCGCTCGCGCAACTTCGCATACGGCACGTCCTGCACCGCGCTCTGCGCATCGATCGCCAGCACCGCCGCCGTCGCCGCCGACTGTCCCAGAATCATGAACACGGGCTCCATCCGGATCGATCCAAACGCGATGTGCGAACTCGAGAGACACACCGGCACCAGCAAATTCTCCGCCTGCGCCTTCTTCGGCACCAGCGATCCATACGCGATCTCATACGGCCCGCCTGCCGACACCCCGATGTCCCCTTCGTTCTGCACATAGCCCTCGGGCGTGATGTAACGCTGCACATTGTGCGAATCGATCGTGTAGCTCCCCATGCCCACCGACTCCGGCGTCGGCTTCTTTTTCCGCAGCTCATTTTCCGTCATCACATACGCGCCGACCATCCGCCGGGCCTCGCGCACATAGATCTGGTGCGACCAGCCGCCGTTATCCTTAAACTCGTCTTTCGGCAGCCCATAGGTGCTCATTTTCGCCCGCACGTCCGCCGGCACCCGTGGGTCCGTGGTGATGAAATACAGCCAGCCCTTCTGATACGTCTCATGTTCCTGCAAAATCTGCTTCCGCCGCTCGTAGCTCGCCTCCGGGTAATCATAGTTCATCCCGATGTTGTCCGTTGAAAACGGTCCGTGATTGTTCGTGTCCGTCTTGTGGTTCGGAATCGGATCAAACTTCCCAAACGTCTCCGTCCACCCCGCCGCGTAGATCCGCGCCAGCAGTTCATACTGCTTCGGATCGTAGCCTGCGGGCTTCGCGAACGGAATCCGGTTCTCCGGCACATCCGTGAGACACATCCGGTAGCAATACGCCTGCACCTTGGCGTCGCCCTCGCCGAACTTCCCCGGATCCGCCGCGCTCACCCGCGGCAGCACCCCGCTCTTCGGATCTCCCGGCACGACATACGGACTGAGCTTCTCCTTCAAATACCCGAAGTGATGCCGGTGATGCAGCACGCCCGTCTGCACGCCGTTGTGTTGCTCGCCATAGACGGCATTCGCCTCGCGTCCGACGTGATACGCCACCCCCGCCGCCGCCATGAGGTCCCCCTCGTAGGTCGCGTCGATGAACATTTTCCCCGCATACGTTTTCCCGCTCAGCATCGTGATCGCCACGATCCGCGCCCCGTCCTTCTTCACGCCCTTTGCGCGGTCGAGCCACTCGCCGCGCATGACCGTGATTTTGTTTTCCCGCACGAAATCTTCGAAAATTTTCTCCGCCACGCTCGGCTCAAAAATCCACATCGTCCGCTGCGCCCCGTCGATCGCCGGCGTGCCCTGCCCTGTGTTGCCATACTCGGATTTTTTCTGCCAACGCCACGCGTCCGCCCCGTCGTAGTGCCGCCACACCCGGTGATAAAATTCCCGCGCCAGCCCGCCGATGACCGCCTTGTTGCCTGTGTCCGTCCACCCCAGCCCGCCGCTCGTCAACCCGCCGAGATGTTTGTCCGGCCCGACGATGATCACGCTCTTCCCCATCGCCTTCGCCTGCACCGCCGCCGTCACCCCCGCCGCCGTGCCGCCATAGACGACGACATCATAGTCCGCCGCCCTCCCCTTCGTCGCCGCGACGATCAACCATCCGACCACACACACTTGGCCAAAAATTCGGGGTAAGTTCATGGCCTCACGTGTAGCGAGCCGCCCGCTCCCGTGTCGAGTCCGCGTCCGGTGCGGCGCTCGTTTTTTTTTGCGTGACGCCTCGCCCTGCGCCGCGTCTTGCCGAACCTCCTCCATGCCACCGACCCTCTTTCCGCTCGCCGGCCCACAGCGCCTTTCCCGCCGCACCTTTCTCGCCGGCTCCGCTTCCTTCGCCGCCGCCGCCCTCCTCTCCACCCACGCCCGCGGCGCCGTCGCCACCGCCCCGAAATTCCCCGCCTATCCCTTTTCCCTCGGCGTCGCCTCCGGCGACCCGCTCCCCGACGGCGTGGTCCTCTGGACCCGCCTCGCCCCCAAACCTCTCGAACCCGCCGGCGGCATGCCCCCCGAGGCCGTCGAGGTCTCCTGGCAAATCGCCGACGACGAAGCCATGACCCGCATCGTCCAGTCCGGCACCGCCCGCGCCACCCCCGAGTGGTCGCACTCGGTCCACATCGAGGTCAGCGGCCTCCGCCCCGACCGTTGGTATTGGTATCGGTTCAAAGTCGGCACCGAACTCAGCCCGACCGGCCGCACCCGCACCGCCCCACCGGCCGGTTCTCTCCCCGCGCGGCTCCGCTTCGCCTTCGCCTCCTGCCAACACTACGAAACCGGTCTTTTTACCGCCTACGACCACCTCGCCCGCGAAGACCTCGATCTCGTCGTTCACCTTGGCGACTACATCTACGAAGGCGCCGCCGCGGACAACCGCGTCCGCCGGCACAACAGCCCCGAAATCGTCCAACTCGACGACTACCGCGCCCGCTACGCCCTCTACAAATCCGACCCCGCCCTCCAACGCGCCCACGCCAGCGCGCCGTGGATCGTCACGTGGGATGACCACGAGGTCTGCAACAACTACGCCGGCGATCACTCCGGTAGCAAACGCCAGGCCCACGCCGCGTATCTCCTCCGCCGCGCCGCCGCCTACCAGGCCTACTTCGAACACATGCCCCTCCGCCGCAGCGCCCTCCCGCACGGCCCCGACATGCTGCTCTACCGCGACCTCTCCTTCGGCCGCCTCGCGCACTTCCATGTCCTCGACACCCGCCAGTACCGCACGCCCCAGCCCCAAGGCGACGGGCTCAAGCCCCCCAGCCCCGTCCTCCTCGACCCGCAGGGCACCCTCATGGGCGACCGCCAACGCGACTGGCTCTTCACCGGCCTCGAACGCTCGCCGGCTTCGTGGAACGTCCTCGCCCAACAGATCATGGTGGCCCGCGTCGATAAAACCGCCGGTCCGGACGTCAAATATTCCATGGACCAATGGCCCGGCTACGAATTTGAACGCCGTCGCCTCCTCCGCCATTTCGCGGACAAAAAAATCAAAAACCCCGTCGTGCTCACCGGCGATATCCATTCCGATTGGGCCAACGAACTGATCGCCGACTTCGATCAGCTCGATTCCCAGAGTGTCGCTACCGAATTCGTCGGCACCTCGATCAGCTCCGGCGGCGATGGCTCCGACGCGCCCAAAGCCCGCGCCCACCTCACCGCCGAAAATCCCTTCGTGAAGTATTTCAACAACGAACGCGGCTACGTGCGCTGCGAGCTCACGCCGCAGCAGTGGCGCACCGATTACCGCACCGTCCCCTTCGTCACGAAACCCGGCGCCCCGCTCAACACCCGCGCCAGCTTCATCGTCGAATCCGGCCGCCCGATTCTGAATCGCGTCTGAAGGAGGGCGGGGTCTGCGCCCCGCCCTCCGCGCCTCGTTCCACGCCCCTCAGCGGGTCATTGCGCGCGAGGCTTCGCCGACCGCGGCCCATCCAGCGGCATTCCTTCGTCGCGGCGCTTCTCGGCACAACCACGCCGCACCTGCGCACCGGCCCGCCCGCGCGCCGCACGCGGCCTTCGAGCACGGAGGCCACGCCCAGCTCCGGCCCGATTTTTCGCACAGGCCCCCGGGTGTCGCGCTACGGCCTGACGGAGCTGCGCGAGGTGACCTTCAGCTCGGCGAGGTTGGCCCGATTCGTCAGGAGGTCCTCGTGGATGCCGTCGCAAAAAACGCGTTGGCGTCCTTGTCGTCGCTCATGGTGGTGCACGGCAGCACCGCGAACGATTTGGCGCTGACCACCGCGGCGCCCGCCTTCTCCGGGGTGGGCGGTGCGCTCCGCCGCGCCGCTGGTTCGGCGGACGGATCTGGCGCCGGCTTCGCTTGCTGCCACCAAAAGAACCCGGCTGCGACGAGCAGCGCACTCCCAGCCACCCACACCGCCACCGGGCCGCGCCGGCCGGCCTTTGGTTGCAGGCCCGGCCGTTGGCCGGGCGCCCGGTCAGCGACCGGGCCGACATCAGACACCGGCCCACCCAACACACTCCGCACCCGCGCCCCAAACGCGCCCGTCACCTCCCCGCCCCCACCACGGTCGTTCGACGACCACCTCGCTCTCATCCTCAAATCACTAGAAAAAAACGGGCTGCGGGACAATACCATCCTCGTCGTTCTCGGCCGCCCGTCACCCCCACAAAAACCCTCTCCGCTCACAGCCCCATCTCATCTCGCCGATTCGACCAAACCCGTCGACGCCGCTGGCTCAGCCGACGCCGCTGGCTCAGCCGACGCCGCTGGCTCAG
>CAJAYO010000325.1 GCA_903948415.1 uncultured Opitutia bacterium
CGTGCTCGCCGTCGTGTCCTGCCTAACCTCCACGCGAACCACACTCACACCTATGTCTCTCCGTTCCTCTTTCTCTCCGTCCCTGCCTCTCCGCCTCACCGCGGCCCTCCTTCTCTCTCAATCCGCGTCTTCGCTTTCCGCGCAGACGCCCAAGCCCGCCACCGACGAGCCCGTCCAACTCGATAAATTCGCCGTCGCCGCCGAAAAGGAGAACAACTTCTCCCTGCCGCTCGACGCCCTCTCCACCTCCGGCTCGCGCCTCGGCCTCACCAGCCGCGAGCTCCCCGCCAGCGTTTCCATCATCACCCAGGAGATGATGCAGCTCCGCGGCCTCCGCACCGCCGTCGAGGCCGTCGAGGCCGCCGTCGGCATGACGGGCGGCACCCAGTTCGGCTCCATTCCGACCTACTCCACCCGCGGCTTCGGCGGCAACAACGTCACCGTCCTGCGCGACGGCATCCGCCAAAACACCGCCTCCCAGTCCTCCCGCACCGTCGACTCCTTCCTCCTCGACCGCATCGAGGTCCTCAAGGGCCCCGACGGCCTCATGTTCGGCGAGGGCGCCATCGGCGGCGCCGTAAACTACCTCTCGAAATCCCCTTCGTCCGAGTTCCGCGGCGATGCCCTCGCCAGCTACGGCGCCTGGGGCAGCTACCGCGTCGGCCTCGGCGTCGGCGGCCCGCTCGGCAAGTCCGGCGTCAGCTACCGCGCCGATTACTCGCACAACCAAACCTACGCCTACCAGGAGCGAAACTCCCAGCGCTACGACGCCGTTTCCCTCTCCCTCGCGTGGCGCGCCACCGACAAACTCACGCTCACCTGGTTCGGCACCTTCCTCGACGATTGGAACGAGAGCTACTACGGCAACCCCGTCATCTACGACGCCGTCGTCAACACCACCGTCGCCAACGCCCAGCCCGAGGTCCGCCTCTACGCCAACGCCACCGACCGTTTCGTGAATCCCCGCGTCGAGCCCGCCGCGCGCCGCACGAACTACAACTTCTTCGACAACTACGCGACGACCGAGAACGTCTTCAACCGCGTCCGCGCCGAGCTCCGCCTCTCACCCGAGCTCGAGCTCCGGAACGAGTCCTACGTCGCCAACCAGCTCCTCAAGTGGAAGAACACCGAGAGCAACACCTGGAATCCCGTCGCGCGCAATATCACCCGCGGCGGCCTCACCCTCATCTATCGTGACGACCTGCTTATCGGCGACCGCCTCGACCTCACGTTGAAAAAACCGATCGCCGGCCACGCCAACCGCCTCGTGGTCGGCGCCGTCTTCGAGCGTAACGACCAAATTCGCGGTGGCGCCGCCGGCAACCAGGTTACCGCCATCCCCGCCGTCACGCTCCTGAATCCGAATGTTGGCTACGCCCCCGCCTCTCGCTTTCAAAAGACGTCCCGCATCGGCGTCGAAACCCACGCCTTTCACCTCCAGGATGTCTTCGACGTCACGTCGAATTTCCGCGCCGTCGTCGGCCTGCGCTACGACCACATCTCGCTCCAACGCGACACCCTTGCCAACAACACCACCGCCACGCCGAC
>CAJAYO010000326.1 GCA_903948415.1 uncultured Opitutia bacterium
CTGTCGGGAAACTCCCGTTCCCAGCGCTCAAACCATCCGGTCATTTTCGCCAACACCGTTTGGCCGTCCGGAGTCGTGATGCGCGAACGCCAGTTTCGCCCGTAGTAACCCAAAAGGTAACCCAGTGCGGTGGCTCGCGCACTGGCCCCGGCATCGGGCGCGGCCAACAGCTCCTCGACGCCCCGCTGATAGCGTTCGCTCCAGGCGCGCCACCGCTCAGGGTCCCGCACCACCTTCGTTTCGCCGCTTTCCACCACCTCACGGGTAAAAAAGACGGCCCGATTCATCATCATCCACACGTCCCACCGGAGCGGATCCGCCGGGAACTTCGCCCAGAATGCCAGGCCCCGTTCATGGAGCTCCAAATTCCACGTTCCCGACAACGCGGACGCTTCGTCGGAGTGGCGGTCCCAGCCCACCGGGACCTCTCGCTGCCCCAGCGTTTTGATCGCCCGAAATTCCCCCTCTGCCCCTAGGCTCGCCGCCGGCGCGGTTACGTCAGCGCCGCGGCCCAGCCAAGGCCACAGCAACCACACCAACCGGGCCCACGCTCCAAGCCGCACGTTTTGCCGGGGAATCGAACGCATCGACCGAGGTGAGCGCCGATCGGCCGTCCGTTCAAGCCAACGTCGGCGGCCACCGATCCGCGATTCCCGTCACGGTGCGGCGCGCGAGCAGGACGCGCGTCTGCCCGGCGGCACCCGTGAACGGAATCGCCGCCGGTGCCCGCCGCCTTGACTCGGCGCCCGCACCTCCAAGAAGTGCGGGATGATCTTTCCCCGTGCTTGCTCTGCCCCGTTTCGCTCCGCCGGCTTGCTCGTCGCCGCTCTGGCGTTGGCCAGCTGCGACAAATCCGAAAAATTCGCCGCGCCCGCCGCGGCCACGCCGCCGCCCGCTCCGGTTCACGCCGTGCTCGAGACCGACAAGGGCGTCATTGAGTTCGAACTTCTCGTGGGCGATGCCCCGAAGACGACGGAAAATTTCCGCCTCCTCGCCGAGCGCGGTTACTACAACGGCCTGACGTTTCACCGCATCGTCAAAGACTTCATGATCCAGGGTGGCGATCCGCTCGGCGACGGCCGCGGCGGCGAGAGCGCGTGGGGCGGAAAATTCGCCGATGAGATCGTGAAGAACTCCCCGCTTTACCAAAATGGCCTCGGCTACAAACGCGGTCTCGTCGCGATGGCCAACGCCGGGAAGGACACCAACGCCAGCCAGTTTTTCATTCTGCACAAGGACTACCCGCTGCCGCCCAACTATACGATTTTCGGCCGAGTCACCAAGGGCCTCGAAGTCGTGGACGTCCTGGCCGAGGTGCCCACGACGCACGGAATGGGCGGCATGAGCAAACCGGTCACGCCGCCGGTGATGAAGAAGGTTTCGATCCGGCAGTAACCGGGAGCTCAGAGCAACGACACGCCCTTCGGCAGGCGCACGACCGTCGTGCCGGCGATCTTGTCGTGCCAGGATTGTTTCTCGGGGTCGAAGACGACCCAGAGAAAGCCCAGACCCGCGACGAACAACGAAAGGAAGCAACTCAGCGCCCGCACCACGGCGGTCGGCCAGTCGATCTCCCGCTCGTCGAGGCGCACGACTTTCAAGCCACACACGATGCCCCCGATCGTCGTGCCCTTGGTTTTCCACATCGCGGCCCCGTAGAGGGCGAGCGCGAGCAGCACGCCACCCGGACCATGGTCGAACTTCAGGAACCGTGGCAGCAGGTCGGAGGCGAATCCGATCAGCACGCCGATCAAAACAGCATCGAGCCCCAGGGCGGCTATCCGGATCCAGAATCCGGCACGCGGTAGCGTCGCGGCGGAAATTGCCACGGAAACCGGCGGCGGCGGAGCATACGACGGCGGAATCACCGGCGGCGGAATCACCGACGGCACGGCACCCGTTTCACCCGTGCCCGCACCCCGCGCCGCCCCATCCGACCCGGGCGGGACCGTCTGGGTCGCCTCGGCGCCGACGAATCCGCTGCTCATCGCAGCCGGCTCTCCGCCCATCACCGGCGCGGTGGCGACCGGCATCGGGGCCGCGGCGCTGCCCATCACCACCGGACGGAACACCCGCGGCGGAGCCGCCGGAGGCGCGGGCCGTTTCTCCCGCTTCATGCCGAGCACGACGGTGTAGACGACCGCACCGAGGCCGATCCAGCCGATCAACTTGAAGACGAGGAAACCGAGCACGGGCACCGTGTAGAGGGCCATCACGATCACGCCGCCGACGATCACGGCGAACGCGATGTGACCCAGCGGGCCGTCGCCAAAGTAGCGGGTGATGCGCCGCCCGAGCCACGCCAAGATCACGACTTTGCCAAAGAGCGTCGCACCCAGCATCCCCGCGCCGATAAACGGCACGGCGATGATGCCGACGCCGGTCATCACCAACAGCACCGTCAACACGGGCGTGATGAGCGTCGCGAGCAGCGCCGCGAGCACGGAGAAACCGGGACGCGTTTCGAGCGTGGTGAGGCATTTCTCGGCGCCGGTGCGGAAGAGCAACGCGACGAGCGTGTAGAAGGCGAGACAGGCCGCCGCGATTCCCCAGGCCCAGCCCAGGTTCGGTCCGAAGGCGAGCGGACGCGCCTTGAGGAAACACTCGTGGAGCCACGCGCGCAGCCACGCGACCTTGGTCGAAATGATGGCCGTCACCCCGGCCTTGGTCACGGCCGCCGCGTCCCGCGTGACGTTGCCGCCCACGCAGACGACTTGGCCGTCAATGCGCGCGTCCGGCCCGAGTTCGAGGTCGCCAAA
>CAJAYO010000327.1 GCA_903948415.1 uncultured Opitutia bacterium
AAAAAAAAAGGACTGATTGACCGGTTGGAGGCGCGCCTCGGGGCGGCGTTGTTGGCGGAAGGACACGGTCGGGTGCTGGCCCTGAGCGCGGACGCGGCGACCGCGCCGGCGGCGCCGACGGAAGATGCGGGGGAGGCGGTCGCGGCGATCGCGCCGCCCGCGGTCGAGAACGGCGCGAATGTGTGGCCGGACGAGCATGCCGAGGCGGCCTTTATCGCGGATGCGCGCCAGCGCGGGGAGCCGGTGGTGGCGGCGGCCGCGACGCGGGAGGCCGCGGAGGAAAAGGAGGACGACAAGAAAGCCCTGCCTCCGCTCGCGGATCTGGTGAAGCGTCTGGCGCCCGAGGTGCGCGAGACGCTGGACGATCTGTTCCGGGCGAAGTTTACCGGCGTGCGGCGCGTGCCGAAGAAATTCCTGAAAACGGCGGGCGGTTAGCCGGCGCGGTCTATTCTTTCCACTCGGAGCCGACCTCGCGGCGACCTTCGATGCTGCGGGCGTAGACGTAGCCTTCGATCACGCGGTCGGCAAACGGCGGGAGCAGCGGCACGGGCTCGCGGCGATACATCCCCTCGGCGAGGCCTTCGAGGGCATCGAGTCGCACGAGTGCATCGGCGTCGACGGACCAGACCTCGCCGGCGACGCCCTCGCGGTCGTCAGGTTTGGCCACCATGCCGGGGAATCCGCCGAGCGCGTAAAGCCGAAAGCCCGGCGCGGTGCGGGCCTCGCCGAGGAATTTCTGGCCGCTCAGAAAATGGTGGTTGGCGCAGGCGCGCTTCAGCGTGCCGTAGACGAAGACGAGTTTTTCCGGGCTCATGGGATGGCGGGGAGGAGGCGCGGCGCAGGAGCTGAGTCCGGATTGGCGGGAATTTCAATCACGACCGCGGTGGTGTTGTCCCGGCCGGAGGCTTGGACGGCCTGGTCGACGAGGCGTTGCGCGGGTGAGGTCGGGGAATCGGCGGGCGGCGACGTGCGGACGAGGTCTTCGATCTGCCGATCCCAGAGTCCGTCGATCACGCCGTCGGAGCAGATGAGGAAGCGGTCCCCGGGGCGGTGGTCGATTGCGCCGATGTGCGGATCGATGAACTGGTTGCCGGCGCCGAGGGCCTGATTGAGGGCGTTGCGGCCGGGGTGTTCGCGGGCCTGGCGCTCGTTGAGTTCGCCTTTGCGGCGCAGCCAGCCGACGTAGCTGTGGTCCTGGGTGATTTGGCGGATGCCGCCCTCCTGGGGCAGGTAGTAGAGGCGGCTGTCGCCGATGTGGGCAAAATAGAGCCACTCGGGGGTCAGCCAACCGAGGCTGAGCGTCGCGCCCATGCCGGCACATTCCTCGTAGGAACGGCCGAGTTGGATGAGATCGGTATGGATGGCGGAGAACAGTTCCGCGAGGATGTCGCTGAAGCCGCTGGCGAGTCCGGTGGCGGAGAGGCGGAAGCCGCGCGGCAGCAGGCGGGTGATCCGGTCGATGGCGATGCGGCTGGCAAACTCGCCGGATTTCGCGCCGCCCATGCCGTCGCTCACGGCAAAGACGAAGTCCGAGCCGGCGAGCGACGCCTGGCCCGTCTTGCCGAGGTAACGCACCTCGTGCCCGTCGAAGGTCAGGGCGAGAAACGTGTCCTCGTTGTTTTTCCGCACGCGGCCGACGTGGGTGAGGCCCGACCACCTTACGGCGGTGGACGGCGAGCGGGCGGCGGGCGGCGCGGCGGAGGCGGGGGGAGGGTTCATGGGCGCTTCAACCGGAAGGCTTCAACGAAACGACGCCCGGGCCGCCGTCGAGCAGGGTGGCGAACTCGAAATCGATCACGCAAAAGCGGCCGTCGGCGATGCGGTAAGTGATGTTGCGCAGCTCGCGGTCCTCGTGGCGCACGCCGTAGTTCTCCAGTTCGGCAAAGATCTCGACCTGGCGCGCGGGGTTCAGGTGGTCGACCCGGGTGCCGCAGTTGGTCGTGACCATTTTGAGCTCGGCGGGCTCCACCTCCAAGAGGCGAGGCACGAACGTGCAGCCGCGGTCTTCGAGGTGCCGCAGCACGCGCACCTCGTGCTCGAAGCGTTCCTTGGCCTGATGGCCGCGGAAGATCTTGTGCACCCGTCCGTCGTAGCCGATGCGCACGAGCGCCCGGGCGGTGTCTTTCATTTCACGCATGTGGCTTGGTGGGGAGAGCGTTCGCGGGGGTCCGGCCGCTGGCAAGCGCGGCGTGGACCGAAAATCCGGCACGAATCCCATTGATGGATTGAAAAAATGTCATGAACGAAACTTCTGATTGCCTCTGGCATATAAGGTGCTGATTTCGGTCGCGAGTGTTCGTCCCTGTTGTGGGGCGGACGTTCGTCGCTCCCTCCACCAAAACCTCAGTCATCCGGTCCGCATCCTCCTCTTATGGCCAAATACAAACTGGAATACATCTGGCTCGACGGCTATACGCCCCTCGCCAACCTGCGCAGCAAGACGCAAATCAAGGACTTCGCCAGCTTCCCCAAGCTTGAAGAACTTCCCAACTGGGGTTTCGACGGCAGCTCGACCCAGCAGGCGGAAGGCCGGAGCTCGGATATCGTGTTGAAACCGGTGGCGGTGTATCCCGACAGCACCCGCAAGAACGGCGTGCTGGTGATGTGCGAGTGCTACCAGCACACCGGCGTGCCGAGCCCGTCGAATTCCCGCGCCACCATTCCGGACGATGCGGGCACCTGGTTCGGTTTCGAGCAGGAGTATTTCTTCTACAAGGACGGCTCGCCCCTCGGGTTCCCGAAGGACGGTTATCCGGCCCCGCAGGGTCCGTATTACACCGGCGTCGGCTACAAGAACGTCGGCTCCGTGGCCCGCGAGATCGTCGAGAAGCATATCGATATCTGTCTCGATGCCGGCATCAACCTCGAGGGCATCAATGCCGAGGTCGCCAAGGGCCAGTGGGAATTCCAGATCTTCGGCAAGGGCTCCAAGAGCGCCGCCGACCAGATGTGGGTCGCCCGCTACATCCTCGTGCGTCTCGCCGAGACCTACGGGATCGACATCGAATGGCGCTGTAAGCCCATCCTCGGGCCCTTTAACCAGGCGCTCGATTGGAACGGCTCCGGCATGCACTCGAACTTCTCGACCACCTTCATGCGCGAAGTCGGCGGCAAGGCTTACTTCGAAAAACTCATGGCGGCCTTCAGCGCGAACTGCAACGAGCACATCGCGGTCTACGGCCCGGAGAACCACCTCCGCCTCACCGGTCTTCACGAGACGCAGTCGATCGACAAGTTCAGCTACGGTCTCGCCGATCGCGGCGCCTCCGTCCGCATGCCGCACAGCTTCGTCAACGCCGGCTACAAGGGCTACCTGGAGGACCGCCGTCCGAACTCCGCCGCCGACCCGTATCTGGTCGCCGGTCGGATTCTCAAGACGATCCAGTCGGTGCCGACCACCTGATCGCGGTTTCGGTCGGATCCGGTTTGTTTTTGCCCAGCGCCTTCCCTTGCGGGAGGGCGCTTTTTTTCTGGGAGCGGGCCCCGCGCTGGTCGCATAGTCGGGCTGCGACCGAGGGCGGTCGCTCGCCTCCCTTATGTCCGCCATCCTTTCTCAGCCGCCCCGTGCCTCCTGGGGCGAGTGGATCCAGACCGTGCTCCTCGCGGCGAACCTGGTGTGGACGACGCTCTGCCTGGGCGGGTATCGGGCGGAGACGATGGTCGTCACGAGTGCGGTGACCGCACTCGTGGTCGTTGTTCATTTGGGCCGTCGCGCCCTTGCGTCGGCGCCGCGGCGGCTCCACCCGGCCGGGTGGTTGCTGTTACCGTTTCTCGGATATGCGATGGCGAATGTGCTCGGCGTCACGCCCGTGCGGTGGCTCGGCTGGCACGATTGGCTCGGGTGGGCGCAGCTGATCGCGGTGTTTTGGGTGGTGGTGAACGACGTGCGGACCCGGGCGACGCGCGGGGTGCTGTGCGGCGTGATCCTCGCGCTGGCGACGGTGGCGGTGGGGCTCGCGTGCTACCAGCGGTTCGCCCGGCCCGACTGGCTGATGCTCGGGGCGACGCAGACGGCGCAATTTCTGTCGCGGTCCAGCGGGCCCTTCGCGATTCCGAACAGTTTCGCGGCGATGCTCGTGCTGGTGTTGCCCGCGACGGCCCTCCCGCTGTGGCGGCGCGGCGCGAGTGCCGTGGAGCGCGTCGGCTTCGGTTATCTGGCCCTGCTCCTGTTGCTGGGCCTGGGCCTCACGTTCAGCCGGGGAGCTTGGCTCGGTTTGGCGTTGGCCGCGGCGGCGTGGCCGTGGCTCGCCTCGGGCGTGCGGTGGCGGAAGCGCCTGGGGCTTTTCGCCGGAGTTTCGGCGGTGTTGGCCACGGCCCTCATTACCGTCTATGCGGCGGTGCCGCACGCGCGGGTGCGGCTCGACGAGCTGATGCGGGACAACGGGGAGCGCAGTCGCCCCGTCATGTGGCGCGCGGCGTGGGCGATTTTCCGCGCCGCACCGCTGCTGGGGGGCGGCGCAGGCAGCTACGCGGTGCGCTTCGAACCGCACCGGCCCGAGCACGAGCAGAAGGACCCGCAGTGGACGCACAACGATTATCTCAACACGCTCAGCGACTATGGCGCTGTCGGCGGCGGGCTATTTTTTGGCGCGTGCGGGGTCATCGCGTGGCGCAGCGCGCGGCGGCGCCGCGCGGCGGACGGCCGCGAAGGGCCGAAAGCCGTGCTGACCGGGGCCGGCGCTGGGGGTGAGGCGCCGGCCTTCACGACGGCGCTCGCGGTGGGCGTGCTGGCGTTCGCGCTGCACCTGGGCGTGGACTACCATCTCAAGATTCCGGCGCTCGCGATGCTCGTGGCGATGGTCGCGGGGATGAGCGTGGCGCGCGCGTGGCCGGCGATGGAACCGGGGGAACGGGCCGTCGGAGCGGGGCGCAGGTCGGTCGACCGGGCGGTGGCGATGACCGCGGCGGTGGGGATTGCGGGGGCGGCGCTGGGTTGGGTGGTTCCGCACTACCGGGCCGAAGCCGAACGCGAAGCCGCGCGGCTGCGCTTGGACGGGCTGGCCGGGGCGCGCCGCACGCCGGAGGAGCGACGCGCCGTTGCCGGGCAGGCGAGAGAAGCGCTTGGCCGGGCCCTCGCGCGGGATCCGGTGAACGCCCAGGGCTGGGCGGACCGGGCCTATGCCGCGGCGATCATCGGCTACGATGAGCCGGCCCGGCAGCAAGAACTCGGTCTCGCCGCCGAGGGTGACGCGCGCCGCGCGTTGGCGTTGAGTCTCGCGGTGCCGGAGTTTTGGCTGCGGCTGGGCGTGGCGCTGGACCTGCAAGGCCGGTGGCTGGAGGCCGGGGAGGCGTTCGCGGAGGCGCTGCGCCTCGCCCCGGTGAACGCGACCACCTGGTTTTATTATGCCTATCACCTGTCGCTGAATCGGGTGACGCTTTCCCTCGCGCGCGCGGCCGTTGCGACCAGCTTGCGTCTTGACCCTTCCCGGCCCGAGGCGGAAGCTTTGCGCGATCACTTGGCGGCGCGTCGGTAGGCGCTGTTTCCTCGCTCACCATGCAAACAAAGCTTTCGTTGTGGCTCTCGCTCATCGCCTTGCTGGCGGTGTTTACGTTCGAGGCCGCTGCGCAGGGACTGGCGGGCGCTCCGGTCGCGCCGGCCTCCGGGCAGTTGCCGGGAACGATTCGCGCGACGCGGGTCGAGGGTGAGGTGAAATATGTGGAGATTGCGACCGGGGCCGAGAAACCGCTGAAGGACGATATGGTGATCGGGCAGGGCACGATCGTGCGGACCGGGGCCAACGCCAAAGTGGTGCTGCTGTTCTCCAGTGGTGCCTCCATCAATCTCGCCCATACCTCGGAGCTGAATATCGAGACGTTTACGCAGGATCCCTTTGCGGAGAACGCCACCAATTACGCGGTGGCCAAGGAAACCGAAGAACCGAGCGTATCGACGACGGCGATCACGCTCACCCAGGGTGAGCTCATCGGTAACGTGAAAAAACTCAAACGCGGCGGGGCCGTGGAATCGAAATTCACCGTCAAGACTCCGGTCGGCGCCGCGGGTATTCGCGGCACCACGTTCAAGGTGACGTATCGCCCTTCAGGCGACGGACGCACCTTTACGTTCAGCCTCACCACCCTGCAGGGCGATGTCGTGGTCACCCTGGCCACGGGCACCGTCAACGCTCCGGCGGCGGGCGTGTCCGTGACCGACAGCAAAGAAATTGTCCTCACCAACGTCGAGGTGAACCCCGTGACCAACCAAATCACCGCCACCACCTCGACCGGACAGACCGCGGCGGTAACGGCCCCGCCGCCGCCGGTGGACGCGCCGGTGACCGTCGTGGCGCAAGTGACCGCGGTCGCGCAACAGCTGGTCCAGGCGGTCGCCAACGTGGTGTTCACCACGCCGCCGCCCGCGGCCGTCAATCCCACGCCCCCGCCGACCGGGACGCCGACACCCACCCCGCCGCCCACGCCTGACCCGACACCGACTCCCACGCCGACACCGACACCGACGCCGGCGCCGTCTCCGCCGCCCACGCCGCCGCCCACGCCGCCTCCGTCCCCCACACCTGGACCGACGACGCCGACGCCGCGTATTACGGGGCCATGACGCGCGGATGATTTTCGGGCGGGGGCGATTCTCTGCCGGTGCGAGGTGCGGCCGCGCGCGCGGGCCTTTCGCCTCTGCGGGCCTGGCGGGAAGTCGGGCCGCGGTGCTGGGCGGGCGGCGCGGCCGCGGACTTCGGACTTCCGTTCAGCGCCGGCTTGCCTAGCGTCGCGGCCTGTGGCTGCGCCCAAAAAGAAAACCCAGCTGTCGTGGATACGCTGGATGCTGCTTCTGCCCATCCCGGTGCTCTGGTGTTTGCTCGGCGACTACGGCCGGCTCCAGTTTCTGGAGAACCGCCTGGTCGATTTGCGGTTTCTGTATCGCGGTGAAATCGAGGCACCGGTGAAGCTGGTCTACGTCGATGTCGACACCCGGGCCATTGAGGCGATGGGGGAGAAACCGTGGAACCGCACGCTCTTTGCCGACGTGCTGAATGCGTTGTTCAAAGCCGGGGGCGCAAAGACCGTGGCGGTCGATATCGTTTTCTCCGCCATCAGCAGTTCGAAACTCATCGACCAGGCCAAAGCCCGCAGCGGCAATGGCGCGTTGCGGCAGGCGATTATCGCGAACCCGAAGCGCGTGGTGTTGGCGGCGCAATATACGAAAGGGGATACGGCGGTGGCCGGGGAGGAGGGCGCGATTCGCGAAATCCCCCTGCTCCGCAAGGGCAAGCTCGACCGGACCAAGAACGACGTGCCCGAACGGCCGGACAACGGCTTCTTGGTCGGACCGGGGGCGACGGCGATCGGCCGGATCGGGCTCATCGACGTCGATATCGAGTATAGCGGCGACACCGTGCCGCGCTGGGTGCCGCTGTTCGTCCATACCGCCGGCCCGACGTTCTACCACCTTTCGCTGCAACTCGTGCTCGAGTATTTCGGGGTCGACGAATCGGCCGTGCGCATCGGTCCGGACAAGTTGGATATCGTGCGGTCCGACGGCGACGTGCTGCTCAGCGTTCCGCTGGCCGAGGGGCAGCTGCTCGAAGCCAACTGGTTTTCCCGCTGGGAAAACGAGGAGCGGAATCCCCGGGTGAGCGTCGCGGATGTGTTCGACGCGATCCCCGCGCTGGGGTCCGCGGACGAGGAGCAGCGCACGTTGGCGCGGGAATTTTTCGCCAAGTTCAAGGATGCGATCGTGCTGATCGGCCCCACGGATTCGCTGCTGCAGGATTTGGCGCCGACGCCCTTCGACTCGAACGCGGTGCCGAAGGTCGGGCTGCACGGCAATCTGGTGAAGACGATGTTGTCCGGAAAATTTCTCCAGCGCACACCCGGCTGGGTCACGTGGGTCGCGGCCTTCGGCCTGACGCTGATCGTGAGTGCGTTGGCGACGGTCGGCAGCGTGCGCGGCCTGCTGGCGAAGGCCTTCGCGTTGATCGCGCTCGGCGGCTACGCGTTCGTGGCGTTTCACCTGTTTGCCCGCTCCCAGATCGTGCTCCCGATGGCCGCGCCGCTGGGGGCGGCGCTGAGCACGAGCTTCATGGCGATCCTGTGGCAGCTCGTGGCCGAGGAAAAACAAAAGGGCCGCATCAAGGGGATGTTCGGCGCCTACGTCTCGCCGCAGCTCGTCAGCGCGATGGTCGAATCGGGCGATGATCCGCAGCTCGGCGGGCACGACTCCGAGATCACGGCCTATTTTTCCGACATCCAGTCGTTCTCCACGTTTTCGGAGAAACTCGGCTCCGGGCCACTCGTGGAGCTGATGAACGAATACCTCACCGCGTGCACGGACATCGTGCAGGCGCAGGGCGGTACGCTGGACAAATATATCGGCGACGCCGTGGTCGCGATGTTTGGGGCGCCGATTCCGCTTTCGGACCACGCCTACCGGGCCTGCGTGACGACGCAGCTGGTGCACCTGAAGCTCGCCGAGCTCCGGGCCAAGTGGCAGGCCGAGGGCGGCAAATGGCCCGAGATTGTCTGGAAGATGCAGACGCGCGTCGGGCTGAACACCGGCGTCTGCATGATCGGCAACATGGGCAGCCGCACGCGCTTCAACTACACCATGATGGGCGACAATGTGAACCTCGGCGCGCGCATGGAATCCGGGGCGAAGAGCTGGGGCGTCTACTCGATGTGCACCGAGGCGACGAAGCTCGCCTGCGAGCAGCACGGCGGCGACCGCGTTGTTTTCCGTTCGCTCGGACGGATCGTCGTGAAGGGCCGGTCCACGGCTGTGCCGATTTACGAAATCGTCGGACTCAAGGAAAGCGTGACCGCGGCGACGCGGGAGTGCCTCGGGCTTTTTGAGCAGGGCCTCGCGAAGCACTACGCGCGCGACTGGGACGGTGCGCTGGCGTTGTTTGGCCGCAGCCGCGCACTCGAACCCAACGTCCCGGGCAAGACTCCCGGCGTCTTCAGCAATCCCTCGATGGTCTACACCACCATGACCGAGCACTACAAAGCCGAGCCGCCGCCGGAAAATTGGGACGGCGTGTATGTGATGAAGGAAAAGTGAGCGGGCGGATGCGAGCCGCGGCGCGGTGCGTGAGCGGTCCGGTGGGGGCCGGCGTGCGTGCGTCCGGGCGTCAGGATTTTTCGGCGGGGAGGCGGTTGAGAGAGTCCTCGAGGGGCGTGTAACCGGTCTTGGGGTTTACGCCTGAGGCCGCGGCCGGATCATGGGCGTCGAGCGCGTGGGCGGGGGGCCTACGCGTCGGGCACGAAAGGCCCTCGTCGATCGACCCGGTCGCCGAGCCGTGATCGAGGCTGCGATCGTGCGCGCCGGTGAGGAACTCGAGGCCATCTTCCTCGCGGCTGTTCACATTGCCGACCCGGCAGCGGGGGGCCGCACCACG
>CAJAYO010000328.1 GCA_903948415.1 uncultured Opitutia bacterium
AGATCGCCGTTGGCTGCCTCGATGCGCAGATCGTCACGGAGCCAGATATTGTAGCCGGCGGCGATCTGCAGGCCCTCGTCGTAGGACAGCCCTTTTTGCCACGAGGCGGTCAGCGCCATGCCGACATAGAACAGCAAGAGGGCGACCACCGGGGTCGCGGCGGCCCAGCGTCGGCGGAGGGGGACGGCGCTCGAAGGTGCGGCAGTGGGGAGGGGCAAGGAGAGAAAACGAGTGTGGCGGAGGACCACGGAAACCGGCGCCGCGGGCGGGGACCCGCGGACGAGCGGCCCTGCGGAGAGCGCGCGCGAAAAAGGAAAGGAGCCGCCCGCCGCCGTACCAGCCGGGGCATCTGACATTTCGGTCAGGTGGCGCGCCGGGCCGAACGGGGGCGCGTTCGGCGGCGCGGGGCGGAGCGTGCGGGCACGAAAAAGCCGCGCCGGTAAGGGGCGCGGCCGAGCGAAAGGCAGGCGAAACTTACTTCAGCTCGCGAACCTTGATGTTCCGATACCAGCAGTCGTCCTGATGGTAGGTGAGCATGAGGTGGCCGTCGATCTTGGTGCCGAAGTCCGCATGTTTCGCAAATTTGCTTTTCGCGAGGCCGGCTTTCACGACGTCGCTGCCGAGTTCATACGCGAGGACATTTTTGCCGTTGAGCCAGTGCTCGACGTGGTTGCCTTTGACGACGATGCGGGAGGCATTCCATTCGCCGGGCTTGCGCGACGGTTTGTCGGCGGCGGGCGGAAGGACGTCGTAGAAGGCGGCGGTCTGGCGGTGCGGTCCGATCTTGCCGTCGGGGTGGCCGTTGTCGTCGAGCATTTGGTATTCGGGGCCGGGCGCCCCGGTGCGGGCCTCGGTCACGAAATATTTGACGCCGTTGTTGCCGGCGACGGGGACTTTCCATTCCCAGGAGAACTCGAAGTCGCGGAATTTCTTCTCGGTGATGAGTTCGGTGCCCTTGACCTTGGCGATGGCGTGGAGGGTGCCGTCGACGACCTCCCAGCCGCCGGCGGGTTTTTGGGCGTAGGTGCGCCAGCCGTTGAGGGTTTTGCCGTCGAAGAGGAGGGTCCAGCCGGCCTTTTTCTCGGCGGCGGAGAGTTCGTTTTCGGCGGCGTGCGCGGTGAGCGCGCAGGCGGCGAGGGAGAGGCAGGCGGCGAGAGGGCGGAGGTTCATGGGAAGCAAAGCGAGGAGAGGAAAATGCGGAACGGACCGCCGCTTTCAACTCCACAGTCGTGGTGACGTTGCGCCGGGGTGCGCGCGGGAAGACGTGCGACCGGGCCCGGGGTTGCGGGCGCCGTGAACCGGACAAGGCGCGTCGGGAGGGCGCGCGAGGACAGCCGGAAGCTGCCGGCGCCGGAAAAGGGCCGACGAAAAACTCCCGCGGCGCGGGATTCGGCGGCGGCGAGGCTGGGCGCGGGGCGGACGCGGAGCAGGAGGTGGGTCGCGGGGCAAAGGTCGTGGACGGGCACGGTGGCGGCAGGGCGGGCGGCACGTTCCAGGCGGCCGGCAGGGGGGCGCGACGTTGCGGTTGC
>CAJAYO010000329.1 GCA_903948415.1 uncultured Opitutia bacterium
GCACTCTTTCCACCGCAATCAAACTACCTGCCGAAAACACGTTTTCGTTTCTGAAATCGAGGGCCGGCGCGTTGCCATGACGGTCGTCAGGGGCGAGGGCATCGAGCACCGTGGGCGGGCCCGGTAAGGCCGGCGATGAAAGGGCGGTTGGGGGTCGGGTTCGCGGCTCGGTGGGAGTCGCCGGAGCTCCGCGCATCGGATTCCGATGCTTTGCCACGGCCCGTCCCGCGTCGGGCGCGGGCGGGCCTAACCAAAAGGCGCAAACATCGCCGGGAACCGTGAATTTTCACCCATTTCGGGCGCGGCGGCGCCCCGATGGCAGCCGGTTTTCTCCGGAGCACCGGCGAGCGCGCCGGCAGGGCTAGGTCAAGTCCGGCCCGGCCGGGCTTCGTCAGACGATCACTGAACGGGCCGGGCACCCAGCGAGGGAAGGTCGTTCCTTCGCGCGACTCATTCCCCGGCTTCGGTTGGCAGACCCGCAGCTATCCGTGGTCAAGACTTTGGGTTGGATCGCTGCCATGTCATCGATCGATCGCGAAGGAATTCCCTCCGGTGTTTAATCGGGGACGACCTGATGGCGGGTGTGCGTCAGAGCGCACATGACCCAACATCTATGCATTACTTAATTGGCATTATCATCGACTTATCAGCTTTAAGCCTATTTTATCATTTAATAATATGAGTTCAGTCTCGTCCGATAATTTGGTGCAAAGCGACCGCGAAGCGGTCCGACTTTTCTTGGAGCGGCTGCGACAACACCGCCTGAAGCTGAACTGGTCCCAGGCGGAATTGGCGCGCCGGGCCGGCCTCTCCCGGCCTGCTTACCAGAACTTCGAAAATGGCTACGGCAATATCACGCTCCGGAATCTGTTGAAAATCCTCGGCGTGCTTGGCCTGACGAACCAGTTCGCGCAGCTGATTCCGCCGGTCACGGATGAACCGACCCTCGCCTCCCTGACCAGACCGGCCCGTCAGCGCGCCCGTCGTCGACCATCCCTGGTTTCACCCGCCGCCCCATGATCCGCCCGACTCTTCCTGCGCTCAACATCCGGTGGCATGATGGTCGCTTGGTCGGCCGCGTGATCACAAGCGGCCCGACTTACTTTGCCTACGACGACGAATGGCTCACCCATGGCCACAATCTGTCGCCGGTGTCGGTGCCATTTACCCACGCGACGTTCCGGCAACGCATCGATGGTTTCGACCAACTGCCCGGCTTTCTTTCCGACTGCCTGCCCGACCAGTGGGGCCGGCGGATTATGGATCGAACATTCAGCGCCCTGGATGTGCGCGCCACGCCGATCCGGATGTTGGCCTGGGTCGGACGGCGCGGAATCGGCGCCCTGATATTCGAACCGGCGCTCGATCCCGACCAGCGCGGTTCAAGTTGGGCGGCGGTCACACCGGCCTTGCTCACGCGCGAGGCTCAGGCCGTCGTGCGGGAGGAACCCGCCCGCGCCTTTGCCCACCTGCAACGCGGCGGCACGGCGGGTGGAGCACTGCCCAAAGCGACCATCGCCCGACTGTCGGACGGCACAGTCTTGGTGGGTGGCGATGTGGCCGCCGCCATCGCCGCGCATCCGGATGCGCGGCTCGGACTGCTCAAGCTCGATTGTGACGAAGATTCGGCCGGGCGCGAAACCGACGGGCGGATCGAGCATGCCTACATGGCGATGGCGCGGGCCGCAGGAATCCGCACGGCGACGACCGAGATCATGCAAGACGCTGCCGCGGGGCGGAAGCGCTATCACCTGTTTGTCGAACGGTTCGACTATACCCCCGGTTCGTCGCGACGCTTTCATCTTATGACGCTGGCGGGCGCGCTGCACACCCACCGGCTCGACTACCGCCACCTGTTGTTGACGACGCGGCAATTGACCCGGGACCAAACCGAAGTCGCCGAAGCAGTCCGGCGGATGATCTACAACGTCCGTGCGGCGAATGCCGACGACCACGGGAAAAACCACAGCTTTCGCTTCGACGAGGCCACCGCGCAATGGACGCTATCGCCGGCCTACGACATGACCCTAAACGCCGATGAGGGGCGCGATTATCAGGGGCTCGCACCAAACACCTTTGGGCTCACGCCCTGCCGGGCGGCGCTCGCCGCCGTGGCGGCGGACGCGGGCGTCAGTCGCGATGAATTCGACCAACTCGATACCGAGGTTGCGGCCGCGATTCAACGCTGGCCTGAGTTTGCTGCGACCGCCGGACTTCCGACCGCCGTGACAGACCGGGCGACCGCGGTTCACACGGGAGTCGCGAGCGTGCTCGCGGCCGAAGGATCGCCCACACGCGGCAAGCGGCGAAAGCTCTGGGAGTAAGTCGCTGGACGTTGGGCGATGCTTTCCACCCGCATTTATCATGACGGTGGTCGATGGACGACCACGCCACCTGCGCAGGCACATCACCGCGGTGCCGCGTGAGAAATCGACCGTCCGCGAGAGATCGGGCCGGACGAATTGAGCAATCAACTGCGGCTGCGGCAAAGTCTGCGCCGACGTCACCGGCAGACCGCTTCCCTGCCCTCTGTCGGACTTTCAACCAACAGACCAAACCCATTTCGGGCTTTCCGGCGGGTGCAATTTGGCCCGGAGGGCGAAGGGACAGAGGCTCACGAGGGCAAAGACTCGCAACCGCGGGTTTTGTCGTCACGAGGTGAATTTCCGCGAATACGCCTAAATTAGTCCGTAGAGATCTCGGCTCTTCCCCTGCCTATTTTTCTACACCTCGACTTCTACACCTTCGGCCAAAATTGGGCATATTCTGGAGAAAGAGGGAGAGGCAACCGCCGCATAATCACCTCTGAGAGGACGTATCAGGAATCTTGGGATAAATCGGGAAAAACGCCGGTTTCGATTTTGCAGAGCTCGGCCTTACCACTTGGCTACCGCGCCGTTGCCTCAAGAGGCGCTGACGTTGCAGGAAAAAAATCGGCGCGCAAGCGCCGAAATGATTTTCAGCCCGCCCGGCCCCCGTTCCTCCGAAATCCCCTGACGCCACGCTTGCCGGCCCACCGGCCACTTGTCATTACCCTCCCTCCCTCCCTTCATGCCCACCACTGTCTTCACCATCGCCAACCAAAAAGGCGGCGTCGGTAAAACCACCACCGCGGTCAATCTCGCCGCCGCGCTGGCCGAGAAAAAGATCCACACGCTCCTCATCGACCTCGATCCGCAGGCCAACGCCACCAGCGCCGTCGGCGTCGAAAGGCAGGCGGGCAAGAGCCTCTACGGGCCCCTGCGCGGCGAAGGCTCCATCTTCGAAATGATCGCGCCGACCGCCTACGAGCATCTCGCGCTCATTCCCAGCGAAGAGGATCTCGCGGCCGCCGAAATCGAACTCGCCCAGACCGAAAACTACCTGATGAAACTCCGCGGCGTCCTCGAGCCGTTGCGCAAGTCCAACGGCTACCGCGTCATCATCATCGACTGCCCGCCCGCGCTCGGGATGCTCTCGATGAACAGTCTCGCCGCCGCCGACCAGCTCCTCATCACGCTCCAGTGCGAGTACCTGGCCCTCGAGGGCCTGGGCCAGATCCTCCGCAATATGCAGCGCCTGAAGGACGCCCACATCAACGACGATCTCCAGCTCGGCGGCGTCGTGATGACCATGTTCGATTCCCGCATCAACCTCGCGAAACAGGTCGTCGACGAAGTGAAGCAGCATCTGCCCGACAAGATTTTTTCCACGCTGATTCCCCGCACGGTGCGCCTCAGCGAAGCCCCGAGTTTCGGCAAACCCATCTTCGCCTACGATCCCAACGGCGTCGGCTCGACCGCCTACCGCAGCCTCGCCCAGGAAGCGATCGCCCGTTTCGGCCTGAACTCCAAGTAGGCGGCGGCGCCCACGGCCCCGGGCCGCGGCTCGTTCCGCGGCCCCGACCTGCGCCCCGCCCTGCCCGCTCCTCACTCCCGTCTACTCCGGTCTCCTCCTTCGCGATGTTCGCCCCGCTCAACAAATACCGCCAGGCCTTCCTTGTCGGCCTGCAGAGCAACCTCGTCTACCGGGTGAACTTCGCCGTGCGCGGCTTCTTCTCGCTGTTCCATCTCGCCGCCGTGGTGATTCTCTGGAGCGCGGCGTTCGCCGGCCGTTCGGACCTCGGCGGCTTCACCCTCAACCAGACGATCACCTACTTCGTCACCCTCCTCATCCTCCAGTTTTTCATCAGCGCGTTCAACGAGGACTACCAGATCAGCGAAGACATCCGCAACGGCCTGATCAACCAGTTCCTCCTCAAACCGATCAACTACTTCGCCTATCGCTTCAGCATCTTCGTCGCGGCGCGGCTGGTCACGGGCATGCTCGTGATTCTGCCGCTGCTCATCGCGCTGCCGGTGCTGGCGCAATACCTCGCGTTCCCCCGCGACTTCACCGTCCTGCTCCTCGGGCTCCCCGCGATGGCCATGTCGGCCATGATCCAGTTCAGCATCGCCTACTGTTTCGGCATGCTGACGTTTTGGTTTCTCGAAATCCAAGGGTTCGTGATTCTCTCGATGGCGCTCGAAACCGTGCTCGGCGGCCAGATGTTCCCGCTCGATCTGCTCCCGGCGTGGGCCTACTCGGTCGCCAAGTGCCTGCCGTTTTACTACCAGATGTATTTTCCCGCCGCCATTTTCACCGGCCGCCTCACCGACACCGCCGCCATTTTCCAGGGCTATTTGATCCAGGCCTGCTGGGTCGGCGTTTTGCTCTGGATCAACCACCTGCTCTGGACCCGCGGCCTGCGCCGCCACACCGCCGTGGGCGGCTGATCGGCCATGCTCCACTACGCCAAAATCTGGCTCGCCAGCGCCCGCTACTCGATCACGCGCACCCTCATGTTTCGCGGCGACTTTTTCGTCTGGTCCCTCGTGGAACTGTTCTGGATGTCGGTGAACCTCTTCACCATTTCCGTCATCTACGACCACACCGATTCCATCGCCGGCTGGAGCAAATACCAGATGGTGCTGCTCGTCGGCACGTCGCTGCTCATCCAGCGGTTCCTCATGGGGTTTTTCTGGAGCAGCATTTTCGAAATGGGCCGCAATATCCGCAGCGGCAATTTCGACTTCTACCTCGCGCAGCCCGGCAACGTCATGTTCATGGCCACCACGCGCAAGCTCGACCCCGACAGCCTGGTCAACTCCGTCCTCGCCGCCGCCGTCGTGATCTACGCCGCCCGGCAACTCGGCCTCGACCCCGGCGTCGGCCAGATCGCGCTCTACGGGTTCATGGTCATCTGCGGCGTCGTCATCCACTACAGCATTTTGGTCCTCTCCATCTCGGTCGCGTTCTGGCTGACCAGCGCGCAGGGCATCGAGGGCACCTACTTTACCCTGATGGAATTTTCCCGGCTGCCGCGCAAGGCGTTCACCGGCCTCGCCACCCAGACCCTCTTCGTGTGGCTGCTCCCCGTCGTCGTCGTCACCAACGCGCCCGCCCGCCTGCTGATCGAGGGCTTCGATTTCCGTCTCGCGGCCTGGCTCTTCGCCGCGGCCGTCGGCTGGCTCGCCGTCGCCGTCTTCGTCTTCCACCGCGGTCTGCGCAACTACACCAGCGCCAGCTCATGAGCGACGCCCTCGCCCAACTCCAGACCCGCATCGGCTACCCGTTTCGCGACCCGGCGCTGCTCCGGTGCGCCGTCACGCACACGTCGTTTCTCCAGGACCACCCCGCCGCCGAGAGCAACCAGCGGCTCGAATTCCTCGGCGACGCCGTGCTCCAGCTCCTGCTGACCGAGGCGCTGTATCAACTTTATCCGGTCGACCGGGAAGGCCTGCTCAGCAAACGCCGCGCGGCCCTCGCCAACGGCGTGTTTCTCGCCCGCCTTGCCCGCGAGATCAGTCTCGACGGTTGCCTCTCCCTCGGCACCGGCGAGGAAGCGACCGGCGGCCGGGCCCGCGCCGCCGCCAGCGAGGACGCCTTCGAAGCCCTGCTCGGCGCCGTCTACCTCGACAGCGACCTCGCCACCGCCCGCCGCGTCCTCCTCGGAATCTACGGCCCCCTCGCCGATCGCCTCGCGACGCTGGAGGACGCCGGCAACCCCAAAGGCCGCCTGCAGGAACTCATCCAACCCGCCCATGGCAACAGCGCCCTGCGCTACGACGTCGTGCGCGTCGACGGCGCGGACCATGCCCGCGAATACGAGGTGTCGGTTTTCCTCCTCGACCGCCTGCTCGGCACCGGCTGCGGCACGTCGAAAAAACTCGCCGAAGAATCCGCCGCGCGCGCCGCGTTGGAAACCATGGCCAAGGCGTAGTCCCCCGCCTGCCGGCGCCTCCCCGGCCAGGCCCCGTCCGGACCGTGGGCGGCCACTCCCACCCCGCCCCGCTCTCCCGGCCCACCCAAATTGTCCTCGGCTGCGACCCCGCAGGCGCCGTCAGCACCGCCGCCCAAACTCCCCGCTAAACCGGTCGACGTTCTGCCCCGAGACCCGACCATCGATCTCCCGCCGCAGGCCGTGGATGTGCTGGGTGCGCCGCAACGTCACGCCCAGGCGCTGCGCGAGCCCGGCGATCGTCTGCTCCCGCCGCTGCCACAGCC
>CAJAYO010000330.1 GCA_903948415.1 uncultured Opitutia bacterium
CGCACCGCGCGTGCGCTGGGGGAGCCGAAATATCGGAATTACGGCGAGCAGAATCTCGCCTTCATCTACGCGCACCTCGACTACTTTCAGCGCCAGCAAGCCGCCGGGATGAAGGCCGCGCCGGTGGGCGACGGCGCGCTGTCGCCGATCGGGTTTCATTTTCGGCTCACGGATCTGTGGCACACCGGACTCGCGCCGCTGGTCGTCGAACGTTACGCGGAAACAAAAGACCCGCGCTACGAACCCTACCTCGCGCGGATCGCCGAGTATCTCGCCCAATCGGCGCGCTTGCCCGACGGCACATGGCACCGCGCGCGCGGCCGGCTGATGGCGGACGATCCCTACATGATCGTGCCCTACTTGGTGCGGAGGCACCGTCTGACCGGCGAGGCCCGCCACCTCGATGATGCCGTGCAACAACTCCTCGGCACCAACCGCCTCCTCTTCCACCCCGAGCGCGGCTGGTATCGGCACGCCTGGGACGTGAAGGCGCAGGCTCCGCTCGGCGAATTCTGGGGCCGCGCCAATGGCTGGATGATGCTCACGCAAGTGGAGTTGCTCGCCGCGCTGCCGGTTTCCCATCCCGCGCGGGCCAAGGTGCTGGCGGTTTTCCTCGCTCATGCCGAGGGCCTCCGTCGCGCCCAGGATCCGGCCGGCGGTTGGCACCAATTGCTCGATCATCCTGCGTCGTGGATCGAGACCTCGTCCACCGGCATGTTTGTCTACGGCCTCGCCCGCGGCGTGAACGAAGGCTGGCTCGACCGCACGTGGGCGGAGCCGGCGCGGAAAGGTTGGCACGCGTTGAAGCAGAAGGTCACCGCCGAAGGAGACATCATGGATGTCTGCGGCTCCACGGACGTGGGTGATGTGGGCTACTATCTCAAACGCCCGCGGTTGCAGGGCGACCTGCACGGCTTCGGCCCCTTCCTGCTCTCGGCCGGAGAGATTCTGCGCATGGGGCGTTGATCGGACATCAGATTCCACGGCTTTCCGGTGTTTGTGTAGGGGCGTCGCTCGTCGGCGCCCGCGGGCGTCCACCAAGGACGCCCCTACGAAAGGCGGGCCAAACCGGAAAGCCGTGCACCAGATATCCCGCGATCGAGATTGCGCTCGACAGTCGAGGGCTGGGATTCGATGCACAGAACGTCTTTCCTCCATGCCCCCGCCCGATTCCGAACTTGGCCAGTGGTTCGCCGCGCACGTGCAGCCGCACGAGGCCATGTTGCGCGCGTGGCTCCGCCGCCGCTTCGACTCGGGCGTCGAACTCGACGACATCGTGCAGGAGGCTTACGTGCGCGTCTTGCGGGCGCACGAGAGCGGGCCGCTGGCCTCGCCGAAGGCCTTCCTCTTCGCCACCGCGCGCAACCTCGCGCTCGACCGCCTGCGCCGCCACGAAGTTTCCCGCACCGAGCTTTTGGGGGAAATCGACTCCCTGCACGTCTTGGATGAGCGTGAGGGCATTCCCGAGACCCTCGCGCGCACCCAGGAACTCGCCCTCTTGACCCAAGCCATTCAGTCGTTACCCACCCGCTGCCGCCAGATCCTGACGCTGCGCAAGCTCTATGGCTTGTCGCATCGCGAGATCGCGGCACGTCTCGGCCTCTCCGAGAGCACCGTCTCCAATCAGATCACGATCGGCATCGAGAAATGCACGGACTTCTTCGCCGAGCACGGCGATGGCCCCGGCCCCGCCCGATGAGCACGCATCTCCCCAACCCCGCGGAGCAACGCGCCCGTCGCGCCGCCGCCGAGTGGCTCACGAAACACGATCGCGGTCTCACGGCCACCGAGCAGGACGAATTTTTCCAGTGGCTCGCGGCCGATCCGCGCCATGGTGCCTGGTTCTCGCGTCACCAGTCTGGGTGGCGCCGACTGGATGCCATCGCCGATTGGCGGCCCGAGCACGGCGCCGCGCCCAATCCCGATGTGCTCGCGCATCCGTCTTCGCGCGCCCGCTGGCTCCGTCCCGCACTTTTCACCGCGCTTGCCGCCGGTCTCGCGCTCGTCGCGGGTGCCCTTTGGCTCCGTGCGCCCACCGCGCATCCCGCCGCGCTCGCCGTCGCGACCGCCACCGAGGCCGGCGGCTACGAACGCCGCGTGCTCGACGATGGCTCGGTGGCCGAGTTGAACCGCGGCGCCGAGATCGAGGTCAACTACAGCGCGGGCGAGCGCCGCGTCGTGCTCCGTCGCGGCGAAGTGCTCTTCACCGTCGCGAAGAATCCCGCGCGCCCCTTCATCGTGCGCGCCCGGGGCGTCGATGTGCGCGCGGTCGGCACCGCGTTCAGTGTCCGCCTCGATGCGGCCTCGGTCGAGGTCCTCGTCACCGAAGGGAAAGTCGAAGTCGCCGCCCCCGTTGCGACCTCTGCCTCCCTCTCCTCGTCCGTGTCTCCCGCTGACGTTTCCGCCGTCGCGCGGCCGCTCGTCACGGCCGGAGAGCGCGCGATCATTCCCCTCGCTGCTGCGCCCACCGCCGTCGCGCCCGCGCCCCAGATTTCGCGGGCGACCGAGACGGAGCTCGCGCGCCTGCGCGCCTGGCAACCGCAGTTGCTCGATTTCTCCTCGGTCCCGCTCGCGCAGGTGATCGCCGAACTCAATCGCCGCAACCGCGTGCAGCTCGTGCTCGTCGCGCCCGCCAGCGCGGGCGTCCCCATCGTTGCCTCGATCCGCTCGGACAACCTCGAAGGCTTTGTGGGTCTTGTCGCCGCTGCCGCCGGATTGCGCGCCGAGCGCCGCGGCGATTACGAGATCGTCCTGCGGGCGGCGCCGTGAAAACCGCGCTGGTGCTCTGCGCGGAAATTTTTCTGCAAATCCTTTGGGGTCCGGCGTGGGTTCAAACGTCTCGTTGGCGGACCTTTTCTGTTTCCCCCATGCCCCGTCCCCTGCCTGATCGTTTGCTACCGCTGGTGAGCGCCGTGCGCCTCGTCCTGCGCCTGCTTGCGCTCGTGCTGGCGGTCCGCATGCCGCTGCCCGCGGCGACGCCAGGCTCAGCCGAGGTCACCCGCACCTTCGATGTCCCGGCCGGCGAGGCCGTCGACACGCTAAAACGCGCCGCGCAGCAGGGCGAGGTTGAGATCGTTTTCCTCGCCGAGACGGTGCGCGGCGTGCGCACCGAGGAAGTGCGCGGCGAGTTCACCCCGCGTGCCGCGCTCGACCGCCTCGTGAGGAACACCGGCCTCGTCGTCGTCCGCCATCCCCGCACCGGCACGCTCACCGTCAACCGCGCTTCAGTCGACCGCTCCCTTTCGTCTCCGTCTGCACCAAATGCTCAACCTTCCGAAGACCCCTCTAAACCGATGAAACCGCAAAACCTCGTCGCCGCCGTTGCCGGCTGGCTCGCCCTCACCCTCGCCCCGCTCACGGGAGCCGCGGAATCCCCGGCCGGCACCGGCACCATCACCGGGCGCATCTTCAATCCCGCCAGCGGCGAATACCTCCGCAACGCCGAGGTGCGCGCCGCGGGCGGTCCGTCGGTCGCTTCGCAGGACGGCGGCGTTTATCGCCTCTCGGGTGTCGCGCCTGGCGAAGTCACCTTGATAGTCGATTTCACCGGCTACCGGAGCGCCACCGCGACCGTGCGCGTCGCGGCGGGCGAGACGGTCACGCGGGATTTCGAGCTCACGAGTTCGCTGCAAACACTCGCCGCTGACGGCACGGTGAAACTCGACGCGTTCGTCGTCTCCAGCGGGCGCGAGGGCAACGCGAAGGCGATCATGGAACAGCGCAATTCCATGAACATCACCAACAGCGTTTCTTCCGACGTGTTTGGCGAGGTGGCCGAGGGCAATGTCGGCGAATTCCTCAAGCATTTGCCGGGCGTGGACTACGATTCACTCGATGGGACGGTGCGCTATGCGTCGCTCCGCGGGCTGAGTTCGGAATATGCGGGCGTGACGGTGGATGGCATGAGCTTCCCGAGCGCCGATGCGAGCCAGACGACGCGTGCGTTCAGCTTCGAACAGGTCTCGCTCAGCGCGATGGAGTCGATCGAGGTGTCCAAGACGATCAGCGCCGATGCCGATGCTAGTTCGCCGGCGGGCACCATCAATCTGAGGACCAAGCGCGCCTTTGACCGCGCCGGCCGCCGCGTCTCCGCGTCCACCAGTCTCACCGCGCAGTCCGACCAGCTCACCCTCGGGCGCAGCTACGGACCGGGCGACGACCGGTCGCGGAAACTATTTCCCAGCGTCCAACTGGAATACTCGGACATTTTCCTGAACAAACGCCTCGGTCTCGTTTTCGGCCTGAGCGAGTCAAACTCTTATCTTCAGCGCGCCCCGACGACGATGACGTATAACTACACGCCCACGACCGCCTCGCCCGACCCCGTCGCGCTCACCGCGATCCGCGTGCAGCAGATTCACCAGACGATCGAGCGATTCGCTGCCTCCTTCACCGCCGATTTCAAGGCCACCCCGCACCTCGTGCTTTCGCTGAGCGTGATGTACAACCACTCCGATGTGTGGTCCGGCCAGCGTGCCGTGACGTTCAACACCGGTGCGCGCACCACATCCGTCACCGGCCCCGCCGCGCTCACGAATTTCGCCACGACGGCCAACGGCAGCGTCACCGTCGAGCCGCAGGGCGTCGCCAAAGTCGGCAACGGAAAGTCCTACGCGCCCCGCTTCGAATTCAAACGCGGCGAGCTCACGATCGAGGGCAAGGCCGGTTTCTCCGATTCCGTGAGCGCCTACGACCCAATGAAGTATCGCGACTCCGTGTTCTCGCCCGGCGTTCTGAACCTCGGCAACGTCCGCTTCAGCGCGGCCCGTTCGGCGCTCAATGAGGGGGATTGGAAGATCACCCAGACCACCGGCGGCGACTGGAGCAACGGCGCGCTCTTTTCGTCACCCGCCATCACGTTGAACGACGGTCGCTACGCGAAGGACCAACGCTACACCGGCGAAGGCCTCGTGACCTATCGCACGAGCCAGATTCTTCCGGTCGTCTGGAAAGGCGGAGCCAAATGGACGCGGGGGATCCGCGATTTCCGGAACGAGCGCTCGGCCTCGTTCTACAACTACACCGGGCCCGGCGCGGGGGTCGGCGCTTTTCGCGACTATCGCTCGGGCCTGAATCTGGATTTCAGCCAGCAGGATCTCTTTATCGCCTCCACCGGCGGCGGCGGTGTTTTTCTGCCCGATATCATGAAGGTCGCGGCGGCGTATCGCGCGCACCCGGAATACTTCACGCCGTCGATGACCGGCACCGACTACTACAACGCCTTCGTCGCGAACACGCGGCACTTCGAGGAGGACATCACTTCATTCTTCCTGATGGGCACGACGAAAATTGGTAAGTTGAATCTACGCGGCGGCGTGCGGCGCGAAGAAACCGAGACGGATTCGCGGGAATTCGACGTCCGCTCGTCCCGCGAAGTGGCGGGGGCGGGCTACGCGGTGACCGCGGGCCGAGCGACCACGATTCCGGGTGTGCAATACCAGTATCTGTCGCTCCCGCGCACCCACCGGTTGGGCAACTACGACAATCTTTTTCCCAGCGCTTCGATAAAATACAATTTCACGCGCACGCTCGATCTCCAGGTCGGTTTCAGCACGACGGTGAAGCGTCCGCAGTTCGGTGACGTCGCCGGCGTGTGGGTGATCAACGACGACACCCTCACCGTCACCGCGCCGAACGTGAACCTGAAGCCCGAGACTTCGCGAAACTACTCCGTGCGCCTCGCGCGCTACTTCGAGCCGGTCGGTCTGGTCGCGATCAACTTTTTCCAGAACGACATCAAGGGACTCCACCGCTCCAATACGCGAATCAGCGGCGCGGAGTTCAACCCGGACGATCCGACCTACGAGGGTTACACGTTTGTGACCACCGCGCAGAGCACCGGCAACGTGAAGTTGCGCGGGATGGAGGTGGAATACAGCCAGAGCCTCTCGTTTCTGCCGGGGCTGTTCAGGGGCCTCGGTGTCCGCGCCAGTTATTCCCGCAATTACGCCCAGGTGACCGTCGCCAACATGTCGCCGCACCTGGTTTCGGCGGGACTGAGCTACGCCCACGAGCGGTTGAATTTGTATGCTAACACCAACTGGGCCGCATCGCGTCCCATCAACGCCGGCGGCACCCAATACCAGCGGCACCGCCTCAATTTGGATGTCGGCGGTTCGTATCGCCTTGCCCCGCGGCTGAGCGGATTCTTCTCCGTGCGCAATGTGCTCAACGCACCCTTCATCCGGATGGAGCAGGTGGGCAACAATCCCGCCGCCGCTCAGTTCTTCCAAAAATTCGGAATCACTCCGACGATCGGCGTGAAAACCACGTTCTGAGTAACCCGGCCGCCTCTTTCAGGGCTGCGTAGTTCCCCAACCTTCACCTCACTGCCATGAAACGTCGCACCTTCCTCACCACCCTTGGCGCCGCCTCCGCCTCCAGCGTCATCGTCGCCGCCGAGCCACCGCCGACGCTCCGCAGCGTTTCGACTGACGTGCTCGTGATCGGTGGTGGCACCGCCGGCACGATCGCCGCGATCCAGGCGGGGCGGCTCGGCGCGCGCACCATCCTCGTCGAATCCGGCAGCCAACTCGGCGGCACCACCACCACGGGCGGCGTCGATTTCCCCGGCTTGTTTCACGCGTGGGGGAAACAAGTCATCGCCGGCATCGGCTGGGAACTTGTCGTCGAGGCCGTGAAGTTAAACAGCGGCGACCTCCCCGATTTCACGAAGCCCACGGGCCGCCAACACTGGCGGCATCAGGTCCGCCTCTGCGGCAATCTCTACGCCGCGCTTGCCGAGGAAGCATGCGTGAAGGCCGGCGTGCAACTCCGCTACTACGAGTCGCCGCTCTCAGTTACCGCGGTGCCGGAGGGCTGGCGCGTGCGCCTCGGCGGCAAGGGCACGAGCGTCGACGTCGTCACAAAGCAGCTCGTCGATTGCACCGGCAACGCGTCGGTCGTCGGCCTCGCCGGCCTCGAGCGCCTGCGCGAAAAGACCCGCCAGCCCGGCACGCTCATTTACCGCCTCGGCGGCTACGATCTTCCGTCGATCGACATGAATGCCCTGCAGGCGAAACTCGTCGCCGCTCGTAAATCCGGCGCCCTGAAGCCCACCGATATCAACGGCAGCATCGCGGGCTTCCTCGGCAAGGGCGGCGAAAGCGGCAACCACATCCCCGGCGCCGACTCCTCCACGTCCGAGACGCACAGCGCGACGAACATCCTCGGCCGGCAGTCGCTCCTGCGCGTCGTGCGATTTCTGAAAGAGGAGCCGGCCTTCGCGTTGATGAACATCGAGCGCCTGCAAACCGAGACCGGTATCCGCGAGACGTTCCGCATCATCGGCGAAACGCAGATCACGCACGAGGACTACACCTCCGGCCGCGTGTTCGCGGATGCGGTGGCGCATTCGTTTTATCCGATCGATCTCCACTACGAAGGCGGCGTGACGCCAAAACACCTCACCGAGGGCATCGTGCCCACGATCCCGCTCCGTGCGCTGATTCCGAAAGCCAGCAAGAACCTCCTCGTCGCCGGCCGTTGTCTCAGCAGCGACCAACTGGCCAACTCCGCGCTGCGCGTCCAAGCCTCGTGCATGGCGATGGGCCAGGCCGCCGGCGCGACTGCCGCGCTCGCCGCCCAGACCGGCACGACGCCGCTGCAAGTGCCGGTGGCACACATCCGCCGCGAGTTGGCCCGGCACGGGGCCATCGTGCCCGCCGCCGTCTGAAGCGCGACACCCCATCCCTCGTCACGGCCCCCACGCAAACCGCTTCGTGCC
>CAJAYO010000331.1 GCA_903948415.1 uncultured Opitutia bacterium
CCGCCCACTGCGCCGATCAGATCGGCCAACGCGAGGAGCCGCCGCGTTTCGACCCGGAGCTGGTGCACCGCCCGCGGCGAGCCCTGCGCTACGCACCGCCGGCGCAGCACCGCGTGCCGACGCAGCCCCCCTCGCAGCGCCGCCCCCAGGACCGCGGGCCAGTCCACCGCGGGCCACGCCGCCCGCGCGCGCACGCGGTCAGGGGTCTTCATACCAGTCGCGCCGCGTCAGCGGCAGATGCGCCCGCCCCTCGTCGTCCGGCTTCACGAGCAGCGTCTGATAGACGGCCATCCGGCCGCGCTCAAAACCGCGCGCACACCCGGCCATGTAGAGCCGCCATATTCGAAAGGTCGGTTCGTCGACAAATGCGCGCGCCGCGTCGTGCGCCGCCTCCAGCCGGCGGACCCAGTGCCGCAGCGTGAGCGTGTAGTGCTCGCGCAGATTCTCGACGTCGCGCACCTCGAATCCCACCGACTCCGCCGCCGCCAGCACACACGGGATCGTCGGCAGATCGGAATCGGGGAAAACGTATTCCTGGATAAACGTGGAGCTGCCGGGCGGACGGGCCCGCACATCGTCGCCGATCGCGTGGTTCAAAAACACTCCGCCCGGCCGGAGCAGCCCGAACGCTTTCCGGAAATAGTCCGGCAAATTCTCCGCCCCCACATGCTCCGCCATCCCCACACTGACGATCGCATCGTAGCGTTCACCGTCTTCCAGATCGCGATAGTCCTGCAACGCGATCGTCACGTCCGTGGGCAGGCACGCCTGGCGCACGCGGGAAGCGGCCAGCTCCGCCTGGCGCTCGCTCAGCGTGATGCCGCGGACGTGCACGCCGCGGGTCTGCGCGGCGTGGATCGCCAAACCGCCCCAACCGCAGCCGATGTCGAGCAGCCGGCCCCCGGGTTGGAGCCGGAGTTTTCGGCACAGATACCGGAGCTTCGCCGTCTGCGCCGTCTCCAGATCGTCCGCCTCGTTTTCAAAATACGCGCAGGAATAGAGCATCTTCGAATCGAGCCAGAGGGCATAGAAATCGTTCGAGACATCGTAGTGAAACCTCACCGCCTGGCGGTCCCGCCCGCGCGAATGCCGCCGCTCGCCGGGGGCGCCATGGCCGCTCCACGCCCGGTCGCGGACGGCGGCGTGGATGCGGCGACGCAGCACAAAAAGCCGCAGGACGGCGGCGATCCAATTTTTCGCGCCCGGTTCCCTCAGCGTATCCGCCAATCCGCAGGCGGCCTCGATGTCGCCCTCGATATCGAAGTCGTCGCGAAGATAAGCCTCCGCCAATCCCTGCTCGGTGCCTGCAGCCAGCATCTCGGGCAGGGCGTCCGGGTGCTTGAGCACGATGGTCGCCGCGCGGCGCTCCGCGCCGGGCCAGCGGGACCCGTCCCAAAGGCGAAACCCGAGGTGGTCGAGCGCCGGCGGCGGAAAACATTCCGCCAACAGGTGCACGGTGCGCTCAATCTCGGGTGCGGTCGTGGGGGTTGTCATGGTCTGCCTTCCTCTCGGTTGTGCGGGTCGAACTGCGGGCGCCGTTGCGTCGCTCAGCTTCGCATATTTTGCGGCGGCGCCTCCGCAGCGATTGCCGGATCGTGGGCGTTTTTTGCCGCGGGCCGGCCGGCCTCGGCTTCGTCATCCCGCCCCGCCTGCCCCCCGGCCGGGGACACCGCGCCGCCCGGCCCCAACCGGCCGGCGGCGCGCAGCGGATTGATCGCCGCGATCCACCGCCTCCCTCCCGGCCACGCCGTCAGCCTGAATCCAAGCTTCTCACACAGGCGCCGCATCCCGGCATTCCCCTCCGGCACCATCGCGGCCAGCCGGGTCACGCCTTCCGCCCGTCCGACCGCCAGCAACCTCCCGAGCAGCACGGTGCCCAGCCCGCGGCGTTGCCACCGGTCGGCCACGACCACGGCAAACTCCGCCGTGTCCCGCCCGTGCACCCGGCCCAGCCGGGCCACCCCCAGAATCTCCGCGTCCGCGGCCCCGGGCTCACGATGGACCGCGACCAGCCCGATCTCCCTCGCATAGTCGATGAAACACAGGCGCGCGAGTCCCTCATGGCTCGTCCGCTGCTCCGGCGCTAAGGCCCCGTGGAACCGCCCCAACATCGGTTCATCCTCCGGCCGGATCGGCCGCACCACGAGCGGAGTGCCGTCGGCGAGCAGGCACGGCGCCGTGTACTTTTCCGGATACGGCCGGATCGCGAGCGCGGGCAGCCCGTCCTCGGCGATATCGGGCGCGTGCAGGATCACCCGCGCGTCGAGCGCCACAATCCGGTCCGCCGAAACCAAGAGCGGGTTGACGTCGATTTCTTTGATCCCGCGCTCCTCCGCCACGAGTTGGCTGAAACGCACCAGCACCTGCTCCAGCCCGGCCAGATCGGCGGCCGGCCGGCCCGCGGTGCCCTGCAGCGCCGCAAAGATCCGGGTCTGCTCCATCAACCGCCGCGCCAGCGTCGAGGTGAGCGGCGGAAGGCCGATCACGTGATCGTGCCGGGCTTCCACCCACCGCCCGCCGGCGCCGAACAACAGCACCGGGCCGAACTGCGGATCCACGCTGCTCCCCAAAATCAGTTCGTGCCCTTCGGCGCAGATCATTTGTTCCACCGTCACGCCCTGGAAATGGTGCGCCCCCACCCGCTCCGCGACCGCGCGCCGAATGCTGCGCCACGCGTCCGCGACCTCGCCGGCATCCCGGATATTCAACCGCACGCCGCCGACGTCGGCCTTGTGCGTGATCGTCTCCGAGTAGATTTTGACCACCACCGGAAAGCCGATCGCCGTCGCGACGGCCACCGCCTCGTCCACCGTGGCCGCCCGCAACGTCTCCACCGCCGGAATACCGTAGAGTCCGAGGATCGCCTTCGATTCCACCTCGGTCAGCGTGACCCGGCCGGCTTGGCGGGCCACCCCGATGATCCGCTCGGCCCTCACGTGCGGCGTCGCGCGTTCCCGCAACGTGGGCGTTTCGTAGAGTGCCGCCAGATTCGCCCGATAGCGCCACATGGCGTTGAACGCCTGCGCCGCGCGGTCCGGAAACGCGAAGGTCGGGATGCCGGCGGCGTTCAAGACCGCTTCCCCCGCCTCGACCGCCGGCCCGCCCATCCAACTCGCGAACAGCGGCTTTGCCCCGGAGCGTCCGGCCCACGCCGCCACCGTCGCCGCCGTCGCCCGCGCGTCCGTCATCGCCTGCGGGGTCAAAATGACCAGCACCGCGTCCGTCGTCGGATCGTTCGCCACCAACTCAACCGCCTGCCCAAAGCGTCGCGCATCCGCATCGCCCAAAATATCCACGGGATCAGCCCGGCTCCAATGCGCCGGCAGCACTTCGCCCAAGGCGGCCAGCGTCTGCGCCGTCAGCGGCGCCACCTCGCCGCCGCCGGCCACCAGCCGGTCCACCGCCAGGGCGGCCGGTCCGCCGGCATTCGTGATAATCCCGAGCCGCGGGCCCTGCGGCCGCGGCTGCTTGCCGAAGACTTCGGCCAGGTCGAAAAGTTCTTCGATCGAGTCGACCCGCAGCACGCCGGCGCGACGAAACGCCGCGTCCACGACCGCGTCGCTGCCCGTCAGCGCGCCGGTGTGCGACGCCGCCGCCTTGGCCGCCGCGGCCGAACGGCCCGCCTTCACCACGATGATCGGTTTGGTCAGCGCCACCTCCCGCGCCGCGGAAAGAAACGACCGCGCCTCCCCGATCGACTCCATGTAGAGCAAAATGCTGCGCGTGTGCGGATCGGCGCCGAAATGGGTGATGAGTTCGCCCCAGCCGACATCCACCATCGCGCCGACCGACACCATCGCGCTGAAGCCCACGTTGTCGCGCAGGCTCCAATCCAACACCGCCGTGCACAGCGCCCCGCTCTGGCTGACGAACGCGACGTCGCCCGGCCGCGCCATCGCCGCCGCGAAGGTTGCGTTCAATCCGTGAGGCGGCGCCATCAGCCCGAGACAGTTCGGCCCGATGATCCGCACGCCGCCCTCCCGCGCCGCCTGCACCACCCGATTCTCCAACTCCGCGCCCGCAGGACCACATTCCTTGAATCCGGCCGACAGGACAATCGCCGCCCGGACCCCCGCCGCGCCGCACTCGCGCACCAGTTCCGGCACCAGCCGCGCCGGCGCGGCGATCAGCGCCAAGTCCGCCTTGGCGGGCAGGTCTGCGACGCGGGCGAACGCCGCGACCCCGAACACGTCGGCCCGGTGGGGATTGACCGGAAAAACGGGGCCGCCAAATCCGCGGAGATTTTCCCACAGGGCGCGGCCGACACTGGCCTCGCGCTCGCTGGCGCCGATCACGGCCACGCTCCGCGGCGCGAAGAAACGGCCGAGCGGAAGCTGCCGCATCGCCCGGAGCGCCGCCGCATTTTGCTCGGAAGGCAAGGCGTTCATGGCTTTTCCCTCAAATGCCGCCGCTGACGAGACGCCACAGGTTGTCGAACGCGGCCATCCCGCCGAACACGACGAGCGAGAAAAAAACGACGGAGAGCGCGAACGACGCGCAACCCGCGAAAAAGAACAGCCCGTCCCGACCGAGCGCCCCCGCCGCCAAAAACAGGACGGTCCATGCCGGGAGCGAATTGCTGAACGGCAGCGGGAGCGGCAGCATCAGCATCAGACCGGACAGCGCGATCAGGAAGCCGGCGATGCGGCCGAACACGGCGTGGTTCGGCACAAAACCGAACCGCGGCCGCAGGAAATATTCGATCCCGCGCATGATCTGGCTCGTGGCGCCCAGCAGCTTCGCCAGCGCGTGCCCCGGAAGCTCCCGGCGCAGCCAGCGTTCCGGCAGCCACGGCTTCTTGTCCAACGCCAGCCGCGTGCCGAGCAAGGTCACCGCCAGCCCGAACGGCAGCGAAAAACCCGGCAGCGGAATCGGCCCGACAAACGGCAGTGCGATCAAAATCAACCCCAGGTGGTAGCCGCGCCCCTGCGTCGCCTCCAGCAACGCCCCGACGCTCACCGGCCGGTCGTCAAACCGCCGCATCAGCTCGCGCAACTCCGCGGAAAAAACCGACGGCCGCCCGTTCCCGCCGACAAGAGGCGGGCCGGCGGGCGGCGGATTGGACGGGGCGGGATTCATGGTGCGTCACGGGGTTGGCGACCCCGGCTCCGGCGTGGGGTCGCGGCCCCGGCCCAGATATTTTTCCACCTCCACGAGCACGAACACGACCGCCGCGATGCCGGCGATGCGCAGCCACGATTCGCCGTCAATCGGCGCACTGTGGAAGATCCGGTTCATGGCCGGCGCGTAGGTGAAAACCCCCTGCGCCCCGAGCATGGCGAACGCTCCCGCGAAGGCCCACGGGTTCGCGAAAAAGCCGGCGGAAAAGCAGCGCTGCGCCAGCCCCCGGCAGTTGAAGAGATAAACGATTTCGACCATCACGATCACGTTGACGACCGTCGTGCGCGCGGCGGCGAGGCTCCCGCCGGGCCGGCCCAACTCCCACCCGAACAGCCAGAAGGCGCCGGCCAGCATCACGCCGGTCACCCAGGCCGTGCGCCGCAGGAGCGCGCGCGTGAGCAACGGTTGCCGCGGATCGCGCGGCGGACGCCGCATCACCGCCCCTTCCTTGGGCTCGAAGGCCAGCGGCAGACCGAGCAGCGTGTCGGTCAGATTGATCCACAACAATTGCAGCGCCAGCACCGGCAGCGGCAGCCCCAACACCACCGCGGTGATGAGCAACAGCGCCTCCGCAAAATTGGTCGGAATGATCCACACGATAAACTTGGTGAGGTTGTCAAACACGCCGCGCCCTTCCTCCACCGCCGCCTCGATGCTCGCAAAATTGTCGTCGGCCAGCACCATGTCCGCCGCACTCCGCGCCACCTCCGTGCCACCGATCCCCATCGCCACCCCGATGTCGGCCTGCTTCAGCGCCGGCGCGTCGTTCACCCCGTCGCCCGTCATCGCCACCACGTGACCGCGCGACTGGAGCGCCTCCACCAGCCGGATCTTCTGCTCCGGCGTGACCCGCGCAAACACCGTCGTGCGTTCCGCGATCGCCGGCAGATCGTCCGGCGAAATTTTTTCCAGCTCGCGACCCGTCAGGGCCAGAAGCGGGTCGGCCGGCCGGGGCCCTTTGAGCCCCACCTGTTCGGCAATGGCCCGCGCCGTGATCAGATGGTCGCCCGTGATCATCTTCACCGCAATGCCGGCCTCCTGACAGTTACGCACGGCCGCCGCCGCCTCCGCCCGCGGCGGATCGATCATGCCCTGCAGCCCCAGCAG
>CAJAYO010000332.1 GCA_903948415.1 uncultured Opitutia bacterium
CAGCGTGGGCGTCTGCGCCACAATCTTGCCCGCGAGGTCAAACACGTACAGCGCACCCGCCGCATCTTTGTCCGTGCCGACCACCCGGCTCTGCGCGGGGTCCGCGCGGTTGATCCAAATCGCCGGATCATCCGTATCATGTGGCAAAGCCGTCGTGACGACGCGCGGCTTCACCGGTGGGTTGGTCGCATCCGGATCGGATGCGACCGGCTGCGCGCAGCCGGCCAGCAGGCCGCAGCCAACCAGGGCGCAGACCATTCGCATCGGCGTGCGCGCCTCAGAGTTTCCAGCGGAGGCCGAAGTTCGCGCTGGTCCCGTATTCTTCAAACTGCGTGAAACGTCCCGCGCTCTCGGAAAAATGCACCCGGAAGGCCTGGTTGGTGACATTCAGCACTTCGCCAAACAACTCCCAGCTGCGGCTCAGTTTGTAGCTCGCCGTCAGATCGAGTTGCGTGAAGTAGTCCACGTAACGGTCTTCCGTCGCATTCGCGCCGAGCGGCTCGTCTTCGCGCAGACGCGGCGACCGGAAATTCACCGCGGCGCGAATGAAAAACCCGCTCTTCTCGTAGGTCAGCGCCACATTGCCGATGCGCCGCGATTGCCCGATGAACGGCAGCTTCTCGCCGGGGCGCGTGGGAAAGTTCGCCGAGGATGTGGCGACGGTGTAGTTGGAGAAAAAACCCAGGCCGTCGAACGGCGCCGGGAGAAACGTGAACTGCTGTTGATAGGCCAACTCCAGTCCGGTGATCTGCCCCCGGTCGCCATTGGTAAACGTGCTCAGGTCATACCCCGTGGACGCATCGGCACCCGGCAGCGTGCGCTGGTAGGTGAAATTTTTGATGTCTTTGTGAAACACCGACGCTGACACCATGCCGAGCGAGGCGAAGTAGTGCTCGATGGACGCGTCCCAGTTCATCGAGGTCAGCGGCTTGAGGCCGGGATTGCTCTCGGTCACCAGGCGCGTGTCGTCGTTGATCGAGCGCCGCAGCGCGTTCTCGGCAAAGGAAGGCCGGGCAAAGGTGTTGCTCCACGCCGCGCGCACGACCGTTTTCGGCGCCACGTTGTAGGTGAGATAGGCCCCCGGCAGGAAATTGTCGAAATTCCGGCCGCGCGTGCCCGGCGTCGCCGTGATCGCCGCCCCGGCCGTCTTGATCACATTGCCCTGCGTCTCGAATTGCGTGTGCTCATACCGCGCTCCCGCCGAAAGATTCAGCCGGCCCATCGTCACTCCGCCCATCGCGTAAAGCGCCGTGACATCCTCGTTCGAAATCCAGTCCGAGCCCAGGCTCGTGATGACATCGCGCGTGGCGACGTAGGCGCCCTTGTTGTCGATAAACGCGGTCGTAAACTTCGCCGCACTCAGCCGCGGTCCGGTCAGGTAGCCATAGTCCGACGACGTCTGCGGCTCCACGAGCGAGAGAAACGTATAGGCGGGCAGCGCGGCGTAATTGATCTGCTCCACTTCCTGCTGCTTTTCCTTGGCCCGAAACTGGGCGCCGACTTTCACGAAGGCCGGCAACTCTCCCGCGAGCGTAAAGCGATTGCGGGCATTGCCCCCGACGTTGAGTTCCTTCTCGTAGCCGTTCGCCGGCGCACTGCGCAGCCGGTTGAATTCGGTGAACGACGCCGGATCGCTGATCGGCGTGCCCCCCGTCTGCGTCACCACCGGGTCGTAGATTCCGTTGGCAAACGAATAGGTCCAATCCGTGCCGCGGGCGGACTTCCGGAAGATCGTCACGTTTTCAGGCCGGTTCTCCGTGCCTTCACTGTACGCCGCACGTCCGTCGAACTGCCACGCGCCGCGGGTCAGTTCACCACCGGCACTGACCGAATAAAGCTCCTGCTCTTTCGCCCGGACGCGAAGCTGCTTCGCCTCGCGGCGCACGCCCGTCACCGTCGCGCTCGTGGGCGTCAGCGCCGTCAGCGTGCCCTCGGAAAACGGGATCGTCGTGATCTGGCGGATCTCCGCATCCGTGAAACTCGAATACAGTCCGCGCACAAAAAACGCCGTCTCGCGGTCGGGCTTGAACTCGATCGCTCCATTGGCGCCGTAGCGCGTGCGGGTCAGATCGTAGGCGCGATAGTTCATGTCGTTGTTGAAAAACGCCGTCTGGCCGGCCGCGCCGGGCACCGGCCGCAGCGTCCAGGGTCCGCCCACCTCG
>CAJAYO010000333.1 GCA_903948415.1 uncultured Opitutia bacterium
CGTGTGCATCTCGCTGGCGGCGTCACCGTAGTTGCGGGAACGCCGGGCCCAACGGCCGCGGCGGTTTCCGGGCGAGCGGCGGTGCGGGAGGGCGCGCCCCACCGCCGCAACCGGGCGGCCGCGGTGGAGAGGCAGGGCGGTAAGACGGGCGCGGAGGAGGCGCGGGCGGCAAAGGGCGCAGGCGGTTCTGGAAAAAAGAGCGCGAGCGGGTGGCGGGGCGCTGGGACGCGCCCGGGCTCGGGCACGATGGGACGCACGAGGAGCTACGGCGGCGTTTCGAGGGTAAGGCGGCGGTCGTGGCGGATGGTCCGCTGGCGGCGGCGGGGGCGGAGGTGGTGAAAGTGAAAGTGAAAGTGAGAGGGAAAGTGTAGGGAAGGACGAGAAGGCGGAGGTCGGCTGCGCAAAAACGAACGCCAGAATTTTTAACGATGGATTTCAGGGGTGAACCCGGAGGGCCATCCAGAGGCGAGACGTTGCGGACTGAAGTGCGGACGGAAGCACCGCGCTACCGGAATGAACGGCGGAGGCGTTTTCATGAAGCGCTGGGCGGGTGATCTTACAGTTCTGGAGTGCCGCGTTTGGCGTGCCAGAAGCGGACGACTTCGACCGCGTCGGAACGCACGCGATAGATGATGCGGATTGGGTCGTGAATCAGCTCACGGAGGTCATCGCGCCCGAACTCCGGCACCACGCGACCGGAGCGGGGAAAATCGGCTGCTTGCTGCGCTCAATCCAAGAGCGCGTCGCCGAATTTCGCGCCCCGGCCCGGTGCGTCGCGGGCGATTTCCTGGACGATATGGTGCAGGTCGCTCCGGGCGCTCGGGGCGATGATCAGCTTTTGACCCATGTGCGAAGTTCGCGGCGGACGTCGTCGACGGGAATGCCTTCGCCCCTATCCAACTCCGCCAAGCCCTCGCGCACGCCGGCGATAAATTCGATTTCACGCGCGACCTCATGGAGCGAGATGTCGGGTGGCAGACTCTGGAGGATGGTCTGGACGGCTTCGCGGGTGCTCATGCGCGGAAGGTGAGCGCGAGGAGACGCGCAAGCAAGTGTGCAACGGAGCGTCCGACCACTGCGTGTCCCTGCTCGGCGCAGCGCGGCGAAGACATGGCCAGGACGACGGAGGTTGGACCGCTAATTTGCGCTCATTTTCGGAAGCGGCGGCGGTCGATGGCGTGCGGGCCTCGCCTAATCGGCGAGGCGCGTGGGCTCGGGCGGCGAAGTGAGGTGAGGAGAAGAGGATGGGAGGAACGGGGCGATTTAGGGCAGGGCGGTGCGGAGGAAGCGGAGGAAGTTTTCGCTGAGGATGCCGGTGATGTCGTCTTCGCGGTAGCCGCGGGCACGGAGGAGGTCGGGGAGTTTTTGGAGGTCGGCGATCGAATCGAGGTCGAGCGGGGTTTGCTCGGTGCCGAAGGCGCCGTCGAGGTCGCTGCCGAGGCCGACGGAGCGCGCGTGACCGATGAGTTGGCAATAGTGGTCGATATGGTCGGCGAGGGTGGCGAGGTGGCGGTGGGCGGACTGCGGGGTGGTTTGGCCGCGTATCCAGCTTGGCACCAACATCCAGGCGTCGAGGCAGACGCCGACGACGGCGCCGCGGGCGGCGAGGGCGAGAAACTGGTCGTCGTCGAGCTGGC
>CAJAYO010000334.1 GCA_903948415.1 uncultured Opitutia bacterium
CAAGCTCACGCCAACGCGCGGGCGGCGGCGTGGCCCGCGCTGAGTCCGGCGCTGCACGCGCAGCTCGCGGAATTTTATACGCGCGAAGTCGCTGCGCACATCCGCGGGCCGTATTGAGCGAGATGTGTTTCAATGAGTTTCAGCCCGCCGGCGCGTCGGGCGCTGGGGCTGGCGGGGGCGCCGCGGGCGGGCTGATCGGAGCGACGCCGAAATCCAATTTCAATTTCGAGGTCGCTTCCTCGAGGATGATTTTGGCCGTGTAAGGTTTGCCGGATTTTGCGGAGACGAGGCCGGTCACATCGATCGGCGCGCCGTCTTTCCAGCCCTGCAAAACGGCGACGTAGTCGGCGGCGGCGAACGTTTTGCCGAAAGCGTTTTTCCAAAGTTTTAAGCCGGGCCAACCGGGCGCTTCGAAGAATGTGCCGCCGTCGAGCATGAGCTTGCCGGACTTGGGGCATTTCACGCCTTTCACTTTCGTGGGCTCGGGCGTGTGGATGACGAGTTTCTTGAGCGTCTCGTCGATGATGAGATCGGCGGCGTAAACGCGGTTGCCGTTGGCGGATTTCAGATTTGCGGCAGGGTACGGTTTGCCGGCGACGTGGTGCTCGAGGAGCATGACAAATTCGGCGGCGTCCCACGGACGGCCAAAGGCGGATTTCCAGAGGCGGATGCCGAGGAAACCGGGCGCTTCGAAAAACGGGCCGCGGTCGAGGAGCGGCGTTTTACTTTTCGGGCAGAGCGCGCCTTCGACGGGCGTGCCAGCGGTGACGGGGACGACGGGATCGTTGAGGCCGGCGCGGGTGCTGCCAGAGATGAACGCGGTCTTCATCGTCACGACGCTGGCGAGGAGCGCGTCGAGGAATTCGGGTCGCGTCATGGGCGAGGTGTTGCGCTCCATTTTTTTCAAAATGAGTTCCCATTCGCCGGTGAGTTTGGCGGAGAGGAGACTCGGGGCGCGCGGGGCGAGTTCGCGGCAGAGGAGGCGACCGTTTTCGGTGGAGAGGAGTTTGGATTTTTCGCGGATGACGAAGCCGCGCAGGAGGATTTTTTCGATGATGTTGGCGCGGGTGGCGGCGGTGCCGATGCCCTTGTCTTTCATGACGTCGACCATGGCTTCGCGTTGTTCTTCGGGCGTGTCGTCGTCGAAGGTTTCGCCGGCGTATTTCATGGCGTCGAGCAACGTGGCATCGGTGAAATGCTCGGGCGGTTTCGTCGTGAGTTCCTTGAGCGTGACGGCGTCGAGGAGCTGCGTGTCGGTGATGGGCGGGAGGTCTTGCGTGGGGCGGGCTTCGCGTTTCACCCAGCGGTTGAAGCCGGGGAAATCGACCTGTTCGCGCGTGGCTTTGAAGACGGCGGGCGCGTAGGGACCGGCACCGTTTTCCTGCGTGTAACGGCGCGTGACGCCGCGGTATTTCGCGGCTTCGTCGAGGGCCATGAGCGTGGTTTGGACGACGGTGAGGAAGGCGAAGAGATCGTTGCCGGTGAGCGCGTTGATGCCGTTGAGTTCGCCGGTGGGGACCAGACCGTAGTGA
>CAJAYO010000335.1 GCA_903948415.1 uncultured Opitutia bacterium
ATGCCCCGGACCCGGCGCAACGCGGAGCAACCGTGTGAGGCTTCTCATGCGACGGGCAACCCGGAGGAAAAAGCCTCCATCACTTCGGCTCCGACAGAATCGGCCAAGAGGCGCCCCCGGTCGGTCAGGCGCACCACCGGACCCGTCCGCGTCGCCAAACCCTCGTCCGCCAACCGGCCCAGCAGCTCCTCCACCGCCGCCCAGGGCGCATCCGGGCAACGCGCCCGCCACGCCGCGACCTCCACGCCATCGTTCGTGCGCAAACCAAAGATCAGGGCGTCCTCGGCGAGCAGCGCCGGGGTGAGCGCCAGCCGGTCTTCGGTCACCCGCTCGCCGCGCGCGACGCGGATCTGCCATTGGTCCAGATCGGCGATGTTGGCTCCGCGCCAACCACCGTGCTGCGAGGCGGCCGACGGCCCGAGGCCCACCCACTCGTTCATGCGCCACGTATTCAGATTGTGGCGGCAGGCATGTCCCGGGCGGGCAAAGTTGGAGACCTCGTATTGGCCGTAGCCCGCCGCGGCGAGCTGCGCCCAGGTCTGCTCGTAGAGCCGCACCTCGTGCTCCGGATCCAGCTTCACCCGGCCCTGCGAGAGCTTCACCCACAGTTTCGTGTCCTCCTCGAACGTGAGACAATACGTCGAGATGTGATCGGGCGCCCGCGCCACCGCCTCCCGCACATCCGCCGCCCACTCCGCCTCCGTTTGCCCGGGCAGGGCAAACATCAGGTCGAGGTTGACGCTCGGAAAACCCGCCGCCCGCACCCGCTCGTAAGCCCGGTCGATCTGCAACAGCGAGTGCTGCCGTCCGAGGGCGTCGAGGAGCGACGGCTGAAAACTCTGCACGCCCATCGACACCCGCGTGACCCCGGCCGCCCGCAACACCGCGAGCCGCTCGTTCGTCACCGACCCCGGCGCGAGTTCGACGGTCCACTCGGCCGGCTCGCCCCCGCAACGTGCCCGGACCGTTTCGGCCAGTTTCTCCAAATCGCGCGCCGAGAGCATTCCCGGCGTGCCGCCGCCCCAAAAAACCGTCGTCACCGGCCGCGTCCACTCGACCAACGCCGCCTCCCGCGCGGTGCTCGCCAGAAATTCGCCCACCCCGTCCGCAGTCGGCTGCGTCTGGTAAAACGCGCAAAAATCGCAGGTGGACGCGCAAAAGGGCACATGCACGTAAAGCCCCAGCGGGGCGTGCGCTGCGGACGCTTTGGCTTGCGCTGTGGCGAGGCCGCTCATTACTACCTCGTTTTCATTCGCCAGGATTTTTTCACTTTAGCAACCAATGCATACCAACCGAATTTCTCCCGCGAGAAAAATCCTCGCCTGGCTCGGCGCCGCGCTCGGCCTCGCCCTCCTTTCCGGCTGCGATACCGTCACGCTGACGAACCTCACGCCCGGCTCGATGCCGGAGAATCCGTCGCAAATCTACACGTTTACCCTGCGCGTGACCCCGCGCACCAACACCGTGCCCGTGAGCAGCATCGCCCCGCGCGTGGTCGTCGACGGCAAGAGCTTCGATCTGAAACGGAGCCCGATCGGCGAGGGCATTTACGAATTTGAATACCAGGTGCCCTCCGGTCGCGAGGAACTCGCCTATTACTTCCTCGTCAACTACGCCGTCGAGGGCAACAACGTCCAGACTCCCGCCGAGACCTATACCGATGTGTCGCGCATCAAGATCGTCCGCCGCTATGTGCTGTCCCTCGAGGTCAACCGCGGTCCCGTCGGCGCTCGCGTCAGCGTCCTCGGCCGCGGTTTCACCGCCCAGGATGTCATCAATTTCAACGGCTCGCCCGCCCGCACCGTCTGCGAATCCCCCAACGCCCTGAGCTTCTTCGTCCCGGCGCTCGAAAACGGCCGCAATTACCAGGTCACCCTCAACAGCGCCGCCGGCAATTCCCCGGTCGGCACCTTCCGCATCGATGCCAGCAGCGTCTCGGTCTCGCCGAGTTCCCTCGCGTTGCGCACCGGCGCGCGGACGACCCTCACCTTCACCATCCCGAACGCCGCGCCTCCCGGCGGCACGCTCCTCGACATCGCAACCGACGTCCCCGAGAGCGTCATCATGCCCGAAGTCGTCATCGCGCAGGGCCAGACGAGCGCCACGATCACCGTCGAGGGCGGCAAGCCGGGCACCGGCAGTCTCTTCCTCAAGGGCTTTGGCTCCGGCGAGGTCAACGTGCCCGTCAGCGTGACCGCCAAGTAACCGGCGTTTTTTTTCACCGCTTTCCGAGGGCAGGTCTCACGACCTGCCCTATTTTTTTGTACCGAAGTGAAGGGTCACCGCCACGGGCCGGTGATCGCTCGCCTGTCGCACGCCTTCACCGTCAAACACCCGCGCCGTCCCGCCCTGCACCGCCCCGCGCAGTCCCGGTGACACCAAAATATGGTCCACCCGCGTGTAGGTATCGTCGCGCCGAAACGCATGCGTCCAAGATTCGCCCCGCGAATCGACGGCCGGCAACAACTCCGCCACCACCGTTTTTCCCCGCGTGCGGAGCCGCTCGAGCGGTTTGCTCGCCTTCCCGTCGTTGCAGTCACCCAGCAGCACGAAGCGCGACTCGGCCGGCCGGGGGAATCGTTGCAGCACGCGATCGCGGATCGCCGCCGCCTCGGCCGTGCGCCGCAGCGCCGACATCACGTCGTCGGGCCGGTCGGTAAAGCGGCTTTTCAAGTGTACCGCAAAAATCGTCACGTCCCCTTCGGCCGTCGCGACCGTGCCCTCGAGCAGGCCGCGCTTCACGTTTTCCTTCGCCCCAAAGTAGGTGAACGCGAGGTCCGCGTGCGTCGTCACGGCCTTGAGCGGACGCCGCGACAGCAACGCCACATGCCGGTCGGCGTCGCCCGCCGCGGCGAGGGCGGCGTGCGGATAGTCGATCCCTTCGGTTTTCAGGTCGCGCCGCAGTTCGTCGAGGTAAACCTGCGGCCCCATCTCTTGGAGGACGAGCACGTCGGCATTCAACGCGCGGATCACCGCGCGCAACGCCCGTTTTTCCGCCTCGGGCTTCGGATAGTCTTTGCGATACCCCGTCTCCGTCAGCCGATTTGCCGGGCCGTAGTTCTCGATGTTGTAGGTCGCGATCGTCAGCACCTCGGTCCGACCGGCCGGAATCATTCCCGCCAGCCAGCCCAGCAACCCGAGCAACCGCAGCCACAGGGTCAGGGATTTCATCGGCGATCCTCCTGCCCTGCCGGGTTACCTCCGCGCCAGCGCCGCCTCCCGCTCGACCAGTGTCGGATGCGAGTAGTGAAATGCGCTGAACCACGGGTGCGGCGTCAGGTTCGTGAGGTTTTTCTGCGCGAGCTTGCGCAACGCCCCGACCATCGCGGCCGGACCGCCCACCGCCTCGCGCGCGAACGCATCGGCCTCATACTCGTGCTTGCGCGACAGCCCGTTCATCAGCGGTGAAAACCAGAATGTCACGAGACCGCTCAACAGCCCGAAGAGCAGAAACGACGGCGCGAGTTCGTCCGCCGGAAACCCGAATGACAGGTTGAACCACGGGCTGCGCGCGAGCCACGCAATCACCCCGAAACCGCCGGCCATCATCGCCGCCGACAGCGCAATCATCTTCGGGATATGTCCGCGGCGGTAGTGGCCGATTTCATGGGCCAACACCGCTTCCAGTTCCTCCGGCGTCAACTGGGCGATGAGGGTGTCGAACAAAACGATGCGGCGGAAACGCCCGAAGCCCGTGAAGTAGGCGTTGGAGTGGCCGGAACGCTTTGATCCGTCGATCACCTCGATCGTCTTGGCGTGAAACCCGGTGCGATCCCCCAGTGCCAGCAACCGCGTGCGCAGCTCGCCCTCGGGCAGCGGCGTGAGCTTGTTGAACAACGGCAAAATCAACTTCGGGTAAAGCACGAGCATCAACAGCTGAAACCCAAACAGCAGCGCGAATCCCCACAGCCACCACGATTCGCCCGTCCATTTCACGAGTGAGAGCAGCGCCCAGAGCAACGGGAAGCCGATGACCAACGTCAGCACCGTGCCTTTGACCTTGTCCATCACCCACAGCCCGACCGAGCTCTTGTTGAAACCGAATTTCTCCTCCAGCCGGAACTGCTCCCACCATTCGAACGGCAGCGAGGGCACCGAAAGGAGCATCATGGCCAACAGCACAAACATCACGTGACTCCAGACCGCGTTTGGCGCCCCCCAGTCGGCCACGTGGGCAAAAAGCAGCGGCAGCACCCCGCCAAACAGGACCAGCGCCGTCACCAGCGTGTCGAAAATCCCCGCCACGGCCCCAAACCGCGATTTCTCCAGCGTGTAGGCCACGGATTTCCGGTACGTCGCCAGATCCATAATCGCCGCGGCGGCCGCCGGCGGGGCCTCCGCATGTCGGCGCACCTCGGCGCGATTGAGGGCGGAGAGCACAAGCTCGCCGGCGAGCCGCAGCACCATGAGCGCGGCCGTAATGGAGAGAACTAACAGCATGCGGACCAATGCATGCGAAACTGCCGCCGCCGCCAGCCCAAAGATTGTTTGAAATGCCCGCTCTCCGTCGCATCGTCCCCCGGGTGGAAGCCAAAGAAACCAAACTCTCCTTCGAGACCGCCCTCGGCAAACTCGAGTCCATCGTCGAATCGATGGAGTCGGGCGACGTGCCGCTGGCCGAGCTGCTCGCGAAATTCGAGGAGGGCAACAACCTGCTCAAACTGTGCGAAGCCCGGCTGAAAGACGCCGAACTCAAAATTGAGCAGCTCAAGAAACTGAAGGACGGCAAGGTCGCCTTCGAAAAATTCGAGACCACGCGAGAAGACTAAGATGCCCGCTTCCACTCCCACCCCCACGCCCTCCCGCCGCCTGCTCGACGCCGTCCACGGCCCGGCCGACGTCAAAGCCCTCGCGCCCGCCCAGCTCCCGCAGCTGGCCCAGGAAATCCGCGACGAACTGATCGCCGTCACAGCCAAGACCGGCGGCCACATCGGGCCCAACCTCGGCGTCGTCGAGCTGACGATCGCGCTCCACCGCACCTTCAACACCCCTGTCGACCAGTTCGTGTTCGACGTCGCCCACCAGGGTTACGTCCACAAGCTCCTCACCGGCCGCAACGGCGATTTTTTCAAGAAACTGCGCCAGAGCGGCGGCGCGAGCGGCTTTCTCTATCGCAGCGAGAGCCCGCACGATGCCTTCGGCGCCGGCCATGCGGGCACCGCCTTGTCTGCCGCCCTCGGCATGGCCACCGCCCGCGACCTCCGCGGCTCCCAAGAGCACGTCGTCGCGGTCTGCGGTGACGCCGCCTTCACCTGCGGCATCACCCTCGAAGCGCTCAACAACGTCGTCTCCTCAACCAAGCGCCTCATCGTCATCCTCAACGACAACGAGTGGTCCATCGCGAAAAACGTCGGCGCGATTTCCCGCTACCTGAACCGCATCAGCACGAACCCGACCTACAACAAGCTCCACCACGACGTGGAGGCCTTCTTCACCAGCTTCCCCGCCGGCGTGGAAATGAACCGCGTATACATGAAATGGAAGCGCGAGACGAAGGACTTCTTCGTCGAATCCTCGCTCTTCGAAAAATTTGGCCTGCGCTACCTCGGCCCCGTCGACGGCCACAACCTCGAAGCGCTCCAAAAGAACCTGGAGTTCGCGAAGCACTGCGACGTGCCCGTCATCATCCACGTGCTGACCAAGAAGGGCAAAGGCCTCGAGGCCGCGGTCGAATACCCGGAAAAATTTCACGGCGCTTCTCCGTTTGACCCGGTGACCGGCGAAAGCCGAAAAGCCACCCCCGGCGCCCCGCCGAACTTCCAGGACGTCTTCGGCTTGGCACTGGTCAAGTTCGCCCAGACCAATCCGAACGTCGTGGGCATCACCGGCGCCATGCCCAGCGGCACCGGCCTCTCGCACCTCGCCGCCGCCGTGCCCCGGCAGTTTTTTGATGTCGGCATCGCCGAGGAGCATGCCGTCCTGTTCGCCGCCGGCTTGGCCACGAAAGGATTTCGCCCCGTTTGCGCCATCTACTCGACCTTTCTCCAGCGCGCCTACGACCAGGTTATCCACGACGTCGCGCTGCAGAACCTGCCCGTGACCTTCTGCATGGATCGCGCCGGCCTCTCGCCCAACGACGGACCGACCCACCACGGCCTCTTCGACCTCTCCTATCTCCGCTGCGTCCCCAATGCGACCATCATGCAGCCCATGGACGAAGACGAACTCGTGGACATGCTCCACACCAGCCTCCAGCTGCCCGGCCCGGGGTTCATCCGCTACCCGCGTGGCGCCGGTACGGGCGTGGCCATCAAGCCGCAGCCCGTCGCCCTCCCCGTCGGTCAGGCCGAGCTCATCCGCGAGGGTTCCGACATCGTCATCTGGGCCTTGGGCAGCATGGTCCAAGACGCGCTGCGTCTCGCCGAACGCCTCAGCCTCGAGGAAAACTTGTCCGTGGGGGTCGTGAACGCCCGTTTCGTGAAACCGCTCGATCGCGCGCTCCTGCTTAGCCAGGCCGCGTGTACTCCGTTGCTCGTGACCATGGAAGACCACGTCGTTGCCGGCGGCTTCGGCAGCGCCGTGCTCGAGGCGCTGCAGGAGGCCGCGTGCGCGGCAGCTGTCGAACGCATCGGTTGGCCCGACAAGTTCGTCGAACACGGCAGCAGCGTGGAAATCCTCCGCGCCTCCTATGGTCTCGCGCCCGACGACATCCACCGCCGCGTCCTCAACCGTTGGCGCAACCTCAGCGCCGAGCGGATCGTCGCGGACGTCTGAGCGCGGGCCCGCCCGGCCCCCTTACGGAAGAACGTAAACCTCCACCAACGCTTCTCCGGTCGTGCCGCCCACCCCGGAAACTTGGATCGTATACGCGCCGCCGGTCAGCGTCAGCAGGGCCGCGCAGTCCGCGCTCCCGTCCGCCAACGCAAACGCGCCCACGACGGCCGCCGCCCCCGCGATATCCCCCTTGTCCACGCCTGCGGACCAGCCGGTGTTCGACCCGATCGCTTTCTGCGTCGCCGCAGAAAATACCGTCATCGTTGGCCGCGTCAGCGCCCCGGATACGCCGAAAGCGGTCAAGCCGGGACCGATCGCCCGCACCAGCACCCGGACCGGGTCGCTGCCGCCGATCACCAGGCCGGGAATGAGAATTTTGTCGCCGGTGCCGACTTGGGCCCGGGTCGAAAGGTTGACGAGCCGCGCCCCCGGTGCGCCCACGTCCGCATCATAGGCTTCGATAAGCGCGACGCCCGTGTCGCTTCCCGGGCCGCCCAGCGACGCCGTGTAAAGCCCGCCCGGAAGGGCGCCCAGCACCACCGCATCCTTGCTCTCCGGCGGCAACGCAAACGCCCCGACCGCCGCCGCCGTGGTCGCAATCTGCGCGGCGTTGCCCTCGCTACCCCAATTGTCATTGGCCAGCAGCACCTCGTCGAAACCCAGCGGTTTGACCGCGAGCGTCGGATCGCGCAGCGGGTTCTGCACCCCAAACTGTTCCAACGTCGGACCGACCGCCCGAATCAGGTAGTTTTTCGCCCCCGTGCCCTTGGTCACCAATCCCGCGATCAGCGGCGTGCCATTGCCCGCCTGAGCCCGCGTCGCGAGATTCACCAGCCGGCCGCCGTCCGGCGCCGGTGCCACCCGGCCCGACCGCACGGCGTTGCCCCGAAACATCGGCCAACGGGAATACCCCGAGGCCGGCGCCCCCGATCCAAAAAACGCATACAGCTTCCCGTCGATCGAGCCGACATACACCGATCCGTCGGGTGCGATCACGGGCGACGATTCGATGATATCGTCGGTCAGGTAGGCCCACTTCACCAGCCCCTCGCGACCCGCATCGGTGTAGAGTGCGCGGACCCGCCCGTCGTCCGCCCCAAAGATAACCGTTCCGTCGCTCCGGATCGCGGCACTTGAATAGATGGCGCCACCGACGCTGACGCTCCACTTCTTGGTGCCGTCAGGGTTTACCGCATAGAAATTCTTGTCAAAACTGCCGAAATAAATCGTCCGGTCTGGCCCGATCGCGGCGGAGGCCTGAATTTGTCCGCCGGTGGGAAACTTCCATTTGATGGCCCCATCCTCGGGGGCGAGGGCGTAAAGAAAACCGTCGAACGAACCGATATAAACCGTGCCATCCAAATCGATGGCCGGCGACGCATACACGTCAAAGCCCGTGACCGTGCGCCACTTTAGTCTGCCCGCCGGCGTCACCGCGTAAACCGAGCTGTCTTTCGACCCAAAATAGATCGTCCCGTCGGCCGCCACGGCCGGCGAGGACTCGATGGAGTTGCGCGTCGCGTATTTCCAGAGCTCGACGCCGTCCTTGCTCACCGCATGGAGCGCGCTGTCGTCAGAGCCGATGTAGATGGTCCCATCCGCGCCGATGGCCGGTGAACTGACCACGATTGCACCGACGGCGAGTTTCCATTTTTGGGTGCCATCGGGATTGACCGCGTAAAGATTCCCGTTCCAGCAGCCGAAATAAATAGTGCCATCGGAAGCGATGGCCGGGGCCGAATCCACCCATTGGCGAGTCGGAAACGTCCATTTGATCGAACCATCCCGGTTAACCGCCTGCAACATGCCGTCCTGCGGAGTGCTGTTGACCTCCACGCCCACGTAGACGGTGCCGTCGGCCCCCACCGCGGGTGAGGAGTAGACCGAACCGAGCGCACTGGCCATCTTCGAGCCCCAGCGCAGCGTGCCATCGGGCTGGGCGCATAACGGCACCGTCGCCGCGCCGCAGATCAGCAGCGCGGCCCAGCCCAGCGACAGCGAGCCGCGACATGCCTTCATACCCATCCGTCTACCCGGCGAACGCGCCTTGGCAAAAATATTCTCGCGGACCATGGATACGCCCATCAATCGGCCGGACCGAGCACCAATCGAAAACAGGTGCCCTCCGAATTGCTGCGCACCAACTCAATCCTTCCGCCGGCCTGCTGGGCGATCTGCTGGCTCAGTGCCAACCCAAGACCGCTCCCGCCCGGTTTGGTGCTCGCACACGGCTGAAACAACCGGGCCCGCACCGCCTCCCCCAACCCTGCGCCGCGATCCTCCACCAAAAACTCCGCTCCGCCCTCCGCGGTCGCCCCACCCGACACCCGCACCACTCCCGCCGGCGGCGAAGCCTCGACGGCGTTCTGGAGCAAATTGCGCAGCACGAGACCCGCGAGATTCGCCCGTCGTCCCGGCAGCGATTTCTCCGCGGAGAGATCCGCTGTCAGCCGCACGCCGGCCTGGTTCGCCGACGCCCGCACCCGCTCCAACGCCAGTTCGCCCACTTCGGCGCAAGTGAGTTCGAAGTGCGCTCCCTGCTGCTCATCGCGCAACACGCCGACCACATCGTTGATCATCGTTCGCAGACGTTTCGTGAGCGCGGTCGCGGCCACCAGTTCCCGCCCGTCGTCGTCCCGCGCGCCAAGCTCCGCCTGACCCGCCATGAACACCTCGAGGCCTGCCAGAGGATTCTTGATCTCGTGGATGAGATGCGCCGTCACCGCTCCAAGCGCGGACGTCTTCGCGGCCAACATGAGCTCCCGATTTGCGCGCTGCAAATCCTCCGTGCGCCGCTCCAGAATCAGGTTTGCCGCCGCGAGTCGGCGAAACGCCCAGCCGAGCCCGACGACGATCACCGCCGCCCCGGCCAGCCAAGCGAGCGCGGCTTGGAGGAGCAAACGGGCGTCCAGCGCCGCAAACTCCGCTGCGGTCTCCGTTCCTTCGATCCAGAACTGGGCCACCCCGGCCAGTTTCGCCCCGTCGGCGCGCCGCAGCGGGACCCAAGCCTCGAGCAGGCGCACGTTCGCCTCGCCCGCCGCCCCGTCCGCCGGAGCGCCCGACAAAGCGCTCAGTTTCGTGCGCGGCGTCAGGCGCGCGAAGGGACGCTCCGTCCATTCGTGGGCGGCCGGCGGCTCGTCCGAGAGTTCCAGCGGGACGGCCCCGCTGAAGCGCCGGTCGGCATCGAACACCCGGATCGCCAGCACGCCGCGAAACTTCGACGCCTTCAGCACCGCATCAAGCAGTTCCCCCGGCACCTCGGTCACGCCCAGCTCCACCAGCGCGTCCGCCCCGAGCGCGAGTTGCATGGAGGCCACCGCCGACAACGTCGCGGCTTTGCCTGACAGGATCTGTTGCCTAAGGCCGTCCCTGAGCTGGAAGGTGACAAAGGCGATCACCGCGGCGAACACCGTCAGCGTGAGCCCGACCACGGCGAGATGCGCGTAGCGCCCGGTCGAAGGCGGTGTGGCAGAAACGGTCATGGGGAAAGACGGACATCATTTTTCCCAGTTCCAACGGATGCCAAGCAAGCCTTCGTTGAGGGAATAAGCGGCGAGCGGATCGTTGCAGCGGTTGCGCTCCCACGTGTATTCGGCGTAGACGGTCCACGTTGCTCCGAGTTTTCGCTCCAGCAGGACCCGCGCGAAAAAGGCGTCGCGCACCCGTGGCGGCGGGGCGACTCCGACCCCCACGGTCTGTTTTTGGAACTCCAGGCGGCGCGCCGTTGCCTCAAACTCCACGAGCCAATCGCCCGCCTCCCAATCGACTTCCTGTCCGACTTTTCGCTCGCGGTAGTCGAGGAAGCCCGAGCCGTTGTCGGCGAACTGCGTCACGCCGGCGCGGGTGACCGTCTTCCAGCGCGCGGCGGCATCCAGCGTGGCCTTCACGCGCAATTCACCGTCGCGCTCCGTGATGGCCAACACCGTTCCGCCGAGCGGCCGCCCTCCCGCCGAATACTGTTCGCGCCGGTCAAACGCCCGGTGCGCTTCCGCGCCGGCCACGCTGGCTTCAAACCGCGCACTCGGCTTCCATCCGGCTCTCACCCCACCCTCTTGAATGCCGCGGTTGTTGTAGCCGTCGGGATAGGTTTCTCGCCGGGCCGCGCCACTCGCTTCGATCCACGCGGAGGGAACAAAGGCCCAACGAATCGTCGGGCCGAGCGCTCCGCCCGATCGTTTGACCTCGGACACCACTTGCAGCAAATCCGTGTCGGATACGTCGTAGATCAGGTGCGAGTAGGACGCACTGGCGTTGAGGGCGAACTTGAACGTGTCACCCACCCGGCTGTTCAGCTCCGACAGAAAAATGGCCTGCTCTTCATGATTCACCGTCTTGGCCGAAAAATAACGTGTGCCAAACGTCCTGACCGACGCCCAATAATCGATCCGCGCGTCCTTCCGGTTCCAAGCCGTGACATCGAGCCCGCCCCGCACGAATCCGCTGCGCTCCTCGCCGGAGTGGCTCAGGAGCACGTTGTCGCGCAACCCCGCCCCGGCAAAACCGCTCCCCCAGGCCACCCACGTGACCGGTGCGGGCATTGTGATCGCTGTCGATATCTCGGGAGATTCCCCTGCCGGCTCTGCCCCCACTGCGCCTTGACCAAGCGCATCCACTTGCGACAGGGCAATCGTGCAAAGCAGCAGGTGGATGAGACGAAAAGAGACGGTCACGAGCGAGGGAGAATGGCGCAAAACTGTGCGGCGGTAGACCCGATCACTCAAGCCATGTTCGAGTCCGGGCGAAAAGAATCCCATAAAAAAATCCGGCCACCCAAGGGTGGCCGGATTTTTCCTAACATTACGCCTAAAATTTATTTCAACCGCGTCCCGGCGAGCCCGAACCTTGCCGGAGCTTCCGCAGGTCATCGCGGATCTGTTTGCTGAGTTCCCGCTGCGCGTCACCCATCTCCTTCATTTTTTCCAAAATGGCTTTGCGCTGTTCTTCCGTCGCATTCTTGAGCTGGTTGATGAGTGCCTGACGTTCAGCGAGCATTGCGTCACGCTGGGAACTGAACTTTTCCATGTCCTTCTTGACCTCGCCCGAGGCGGGAGCGCCCTTGACGGGGGATTTTCCGGCTGGCTTGGCGCCGGGGGCAGCATCTGCCGCAAACATGCTGGAGCACACCGCAAGCGCGGCGGCAGCGATCAGCTTGTTAAAGATTTGGACTTTCATGGTAGAAGTGTTCGGCAGGGACAGCGCGGGCTTGAGAGGCTAACCCGGTTGCATCGGTTGTGCCAACCGTATCTAGATACCATTTCCTATTATACTACAACGATTAGCATAAATTTTAGGTTAATCCACGCCGCACACCCCTCGGGGAATATCCCCCGATCCCCCCTCCACGCGCGGACTAATCCCCAACATTCGCGGATGCGCTCCCGCTCTTGAGGCGGTAACGCACCACATCCCGCGACACCCCAAGCAAGCGGGCCGCCGCCGACACGTTACCCTCGGCCTGTCGCACCGCGGCCGCCACAATTTGGTCGATCGCCGACTCCAAGGAAAATCCGGACTCCGGAAACACGAATCCGGGTCGCAGCCAACCGGACGCTCCTCCCTCGGCTCCGGCCTGGGCCAAACCGAGGTGGGCAAAGTGCAACCCGCGTTCGCCGCCAAACACCACCGCCCGCTCCAACTCATGCGCCAACTCACGCACATTTCCCGGCCACGCGTGGGCCAGCAGCCGGGCCCGTCCTTCCGCCGGAATCACCGGCGGTTTCTGGCCATAGCGCTTGCACACGCGCACCAGCAAGGCATCGGCCAGCACAATGATGTCTTGGCCGCGCTCGCGCAGGGGGGGCAGGCGCACGCGAAAGAGATCGAGCCGGTGCAACAGGTCTTCACGAAATTTCCCTGCGGCCACGAGCACACCGAGGTCAGCATTCGTCGCGGCGATGATGCGCGAATCCACCGCGATGGGGCGCGTCGCGCCGACCCGCCGGAGCGCATGATCCTCGAGGACGGTGAGGAGCTTGGCCTGCAAGGACGCAGCGAGGCTCGGCAATTCGTCCAAAAACAGCGAACCACCGTCCGCCGCTTCCATCAACCCGATGCGCGCCGCCTTCGCGTCCGTAAACGCGCCGCGCTCATGCCCAAACAACTCCGCTTCGGCCAAGGCCTCGGGCATCGCCGAGCAATTCAGCTCCACCATCGGTCCGTCGGCCCGCGGACCGTTGCGGTGAATCCAGCGCGCGATGGCCGTCTTGCCCGTACCGGTCTCGCCTTCAATCAGCACCGGGGGCAGGTGGCTGCCCAACCGGCGGTCCGCCGTCGTGATTTTTTGCAGTTGCTCGCGCACTCCGGCCAGACTTTCCCCAAACACCAGTTCCGCCTCCTGCCCCCGCCGAAACTCGTCGGCCCGCTTCGCGTGCAGCGTCTTTCGCGCCTGCGCGAGTCGCAGCGGCAGCTCTTGCGGATCGAACGGTTTCACCAAGTAGTCGGCGGCCCCTCCGCGCACCGCCTCGACTGCCCCCGCGACGCCGCCCTCCGCCGTCATCACGAGCACCGTGGTCGTCGCGGGAAACACTTTGTCGCGCAGCAAGTCCGTGCCCCGCCCGTCCGGCAGATTCACGTCCAGCAAAGCCACATCATACGGTAGCGACTCCGCCGCCTGTCGCGCGGCCGCCACACTGCCGACTGCCGTGACCGCCGCCCCTTCGTGCTCCAAAAACCCGGCCAGGCGTTTGCGCAGGAGCAACTCGTCCTCAAGCAGAAGCACGCTCAGTCCGGACAACGAAGATTTTGACATGGAAAATTCTGGCTCATCGCGAAGTTGTGCGCGTTGCGCTGGTAAAATTGGTGCGGGCGGAGGGAGTCGAACCCTCCTCTCATGCTTGGGAAGCACACATAATAGCCGATATACTACGCCCGCAGTCCTCCTTCTCATGCTGGCCGCTCCGACCGCTGACAATGGAAAAATCGCGCCCGCTGCTTGCGCCCACCGAATTTTGTCCGATACCCTCCCCAAGCGTGACCGTCCCATTGCAGCCCCCGACCGAGCCGCGCGCAAGGTCCGTCCGGATTTCCTCGATCCTCCGGATGGCTCGCACCGCCTTCGCGTGCTCCCTGGCCGGCGTCCTCGCAGGTTTGCCCGCCGCGGAAGCCCCCCCGCCGCTTCAGATATCGGCGAATCCGCCAGCCCTCTTGGTCGGTGGCACCACGGACAATTACCCCTACTCCTACCTCGACGAGAACCAACAGCTGACGGGTTTCGCGGTCGAAGTCTTCGACGCGGTCGCCCGCCAGATGCACATCCGTTATCAGCGCGTCCTCGGTCCCGGCTCCGAGATCGCCGACCGCTTCTTGGCCGGCAACCTCACCGTTCATCCCTTTTTCACGAAGGCCCAGAGCCGCGTGATCAACGCGGAATATTCGGTTCCGTTCGTCAGCCTCCAAATGACGCTCTTCACACGACGCGGCGATGCGCGCATCACGTCGTTGGCCGAGCTGACCCGAACACCCTTCGTCGTCACGGTCGGCGGTGCCGGCCGGGACTACACCTTGGCCGACGGGATTCCACTGGCTACTTTTGTCCGCACCGCCAACCCCGACGCCCTCCGACAGCTCGCCGACGGCAAGACCGATGGCGCCATCATGACCCGTTTCGCCGGGCTCGCGACCATCGACCGCCTCGGCCTGAAGAACGTCGTCCCTTCGTCCGTCGCCCTGCCCGATCCGGTGCGGGACTACCGCTTTGCCGTCATTCGCGGCGAATCCCAGCTCCTCGCCCGACTCAACGAGGGGCTCGCGAGCATCCAACGCACCGGCGAGTTCGATGCCATCCATCAAAAGTGGTTCGGCCATTTCGAGCCACGGCATTTCACCCGCGAGGAGGTGACGGTTTACGTCGCCGGCGCGCTCGCTCTGGCGCTCGCGGTGACATTCTGGGCCCTGTTGCGCCAACGCCAACTGCGCCGACGCCTCTCCCGCCAGGCCGATGAACTCGCCGACAGTCGAGCGATCCTCGCCGAAGCCCAGCAGTTCGCCCGCGTCGGCCACTGGCGGCGCCTCTTCTCGACCGGCGAACTCATCTGGTCGGAGGAGACCTTTCGGATCCACGAACGCGATCCCGCCTTGGGCGCCCCGACCATGGACGAATTGCTCGGCTGGGTCTCGGCCTCCGAGCGCGTCGTCTGGGAAACCTCCGCGCGACGGGCCCGCGACGAGGGCCTGACCTACGAGTTCGACACCACCATCGAACCGCACCCGGGCCTGCGAAAAATCATCCACGTGCGCGGCCGCGCCACGCGCGACGTCGCGGGAAAAATCAACGGACTTTTTGGCACGGTGCAGGACATCACCCCCTGGCGTGAAGCGGAACACGCCCTGCTGCGGTCCGAGCGTCTCCTCCGCGCGATCTACGATAACGTCCCGTTTGCGATCGGCGTCGTGGAGTTTCGCGACGGGCTCTGGCGCAATGTCTCCATCAATCCCGGCGCCATGAAGCTCCTCGACCTCACGAGCCCGCCGCCCGCCGGGCTCACCCTCGCCGAACTCGGGTTCAACGCGGAGCGGCAGCAATCCTGGCACAGCCTCTTCGACCGGGCCACGACCACTGCCGCGCCCAGCACGACCGAGCGCCGCGACCCGGAAAAAAACCGCGACTACGTCATCTCCGTCGTGCCCCTCGGCCGCTCTGGCGGCGACGACCGCTGCGGCTTCTTCGTCGAAGATATCACGGCGCGAAAACAAAAGGACGCCGAAATTTCCCAGGGCCGCCGCCTGCGCGCGATCGGCGAGCTCGTCGGTGGCATCGCCCACGAATTCAACAACCTGCTGACGCCCATTTTGCTCAAGGCCGACCTGCTCAAGTCCGACTGGAAACACGAACCGGCGCTCTGCGAGGACCTCCAGGTGATCGCCGATACCGCACGCCGGTCCGCCGATCTCACTCGCCGCTTGCTCACGTTTGGCCGGCGCGCCGACGTGCGCCCCGCACTCTTCACGCTGCCTGCGATCGTCGAAGGAAATTTCAAGCTGCTCCGCCACACCATCGACCGACGCATCACCCTCGCAGCCGATCTCCCCACCGACTTGCCCGCACTCTACCTCAACAGCGGCGATATGCAGCAGGTGCTCCTGAACCTGCTGCTCAACGCGCGCGACACGTTGGCCGAAAAACTCGCCGCGCATCCCGCCGCCACTTGGAGCCCGCGTATCCAGGTCCAAGCGACGACCCTTCCCGGCCTCGCCGCGATGCCCGCCGACAGCGCAAAGGCCTCCCCGCCGACGTGGATCAAATTCACCTGCGAGGACAACGGGCTGGGTATGCGCCCCGAGGTGATCGAGCGCATTTTCGAGCCGTTCTACACCACGAAACAGGTCGGCCAGGGCACAGGCCTCGGTCTCGCCACCGTGTGGCATCTCGTCACCGAAATGGGCGGACGCGTCGAGGTGAACTCGACCCCGGGCCAAGGCACGGCATTTCACATCTGCCTCCCCGTCTTTCCGGCGCCCGCCGGCGCCCCGGGGCAGTCAGCCCCACCCTTCGCCGCCACGCCCGCCCCGGCCCCTCGCCCCACCGAAGTCCGCCCGTGCGTGCTCCTCGCCGAGGACGAGCCGTTCATCGCCGAAATCGTCACGCACGTGGCGCAAATGCTCGGTTGCGCCGTCACCCACACTCCGGACGGCCGCACCGCTTGGGAGAAAATTTCCGCCGCACCGGCCGCCTACCACGCCGTCGTCCTGGACTTGAACATGCCCGGCATCACCGGCCTGGATCTGCTGCGCCGCGCCCGCCAGTTCGGCTTCGACCGGCCCGTCATCGTGACCAGCGGGCGGATCGGCGACGACGAGCGCCAGGAACTCGTTGCGCTCGGCGTCTCCGCGATCCTCCAAAAACCTTTCACGGTGGACCAACTCATCGCCGCCCTCGCCGTGGCCGGTATCCGCGGTTCCGTTTCAGGCTAGCGCGCAACGCGCCGGGCCCGGTCACCGATCACTGATAATTCCGCCGGCCTTCCAGCGCGCTCCGCAGCGTCACCGAATCCGCATAAAGCACCCCGCCCCCGCTGGGCAGGCCGAACCCGATCCGCGTCACGCTGAGCGGCCGCCCCGCCGCCACCGCCGGCACATGCTCGGTGAGGTAATGGCACGTCGCCTCGCCCTCCACATCGTTTGACAACGCGAGAATCAGCTCCGCCACCTCGCCGGCCTCGATCCGCGCCCGCAACGAGGCCAAGTTGAGATCGTCCGGCCCCACCCCGTGGATGGGCGACAGTTTCCCGTGCAGCACGTGATAGGAGCCCCGATACGCCCCGCTCCGCTCGATCGCCACCAGATCCGGCACGTGCTCGACCACGCACACGACCGAGCGGTCACGGCGGTCGTCCGCGCACACCGCGCAGTGCTCCGTCTCCGCGAGATTGCCGCACCGGCCGCACCGCCGCACGGCCCGCGCCGCCTCCTCCAGCGCCAGCACGAGCGCCGGCAGCTGCCCCGGCTTCTCCACCAGCAGATGGAGCGCGATCCGCTCGGACGAGCGGTAGCCCAGCCCCGGCAGTTGCTTCAGGTGTTTCTGGAGTTTCTCGAACGCCGGCGTCATCGCAAACCGCGCGTCGCCGCTCAGAAGCCGCCCGGCATCTTGAAGGCGGACGTCACCTTCTGCATCTCGGCGTCGTTGTAGTCCTTCGCCTGTTTCGCGGCATCCTGCACCGCCCCGAGCACGGTGTCGGCGACCACCTTCGCGTCCTCTTTCAAGAATTCCGGATCGAGCGTGAGGGCGAGAAACTTGCCCGCGCCGTTGACCTTGAGTTTCACCGCGCCGCCGCCGCTGGTGACATCGATTTCCTTGGTCTCGAGCTGGGTTTGGAGCGCTTCGATCCCGCGCTGCATTTTCTGGGCTTGTTTGAGGAGTGTGCCTACGCCGGCCATAAGTGGTGTGAGTTAAGGGTTGAAAGCGGAGAGTTGAGAGAGCCCGCCAATCTTAACGCGACAATATTTTTTCGTAGCCTTCGCGGAAACTGGGAAATGCGGGCCGCCACCCGAGCACGGCTTTGGCCTTCGCATTCGCGATCACCCGGTCGGGCGTCACCGCGCGCCGGCCGCTCGCCGGCTCGCCCGTGAACCGCGGTTCGGGCACCCCGAGCCGGGCCGCGAGCCAGCCCGCCATTGCCGCTTTGCTCGCCGCCCCGTCGTCGGCCAGATTGAAAACGCCGTTCGCCACGTCCGCCTCCGCCCCAAACGCCGCCCAAATCCCCGCGACGATATCGTCGCGATAAATCAGATTTAACCGGTAGTCCCCGCGCCCCGCCACTTCCCCCGCGCGGACCTGCTCCAACAAATGATGCCGCCCCGGCCCGTAGATTCCCGCGAGCCGCAGCACGAACCAACGCGCAGTCGCACCGTCGTTCGCCCGTAAGAGGTTCTCCGCCTCCAGCAAAATTCGCGGCCGTTCCCCGCTCCCGTCGGTCGGGGCCGTTTCGCCGACCACCACCCCTTCGCCCTGCGGATACACCGAGGTGCTCCCGGTATAGACGATCGTCCCCACCGGGCCCCGCGCCTTCGCCCAGGCCACGACCGAGCCCATGCCCGCCACATAGCTGTGCCGGTATCCCTCGATCCCGCCACCGCCCGAACTCACGCAGTTCAACACCCAGTCCGCCCCACCCGCCAACCGCCCGTGCCAGGCGTCGCTCGCCAAATCCGCGACGACCACCTCGACTCCGCCCGCCCGCAATGCGTCCGCCTTCGCTTCGTTGCGCGTCAGCGCCGTCACGCGCGCCCCGCCCGCCACCGCCTGCCGCGCCGCCTCTGCGCCGACGTAGCCGCAGCCAAAGACAACGACGTGCTTTCCTGAAAAAATTCCATCGGCAGGGAGACTCATGCGTGCTCACGTCACACCATGCCTACGGTTCTCGCAATCCTCGCGGAAGGGTTTGAGGAAATTGAAGCGATCACCCCGATCGATCTGCTGCGCCGCGCCGGCGCCGCAGTCACAATCGCGGCCCTTGGATCCGACCGCGACGTTACCGGTCGCAGCGGAATCACGGTGCGCGCCGATATCACCCTCGCCGCGCTCGAGACCACCGCGGTCTCCGGCCCGACGCCTGCGCCCGACGCCGGGGCCGACTCCGTCACCCCGCTGCTTTTCGACTGCCTTCTTCTTCCGGGTGGCCCCGGGGTGAAGCAGCTCCGCGCCGACCCTCGCGTGCGCCCCCTCGTCCTGCGGCACCACGCCGCCGGCCGCTGCCTCGCGGCCATCTGCGCGGCGCCCATGGTGCTGCATGACGCCGGCCTTCTCACCGGCCGTCGCTATACCGCCCATTTTTCGGTCGCCGACGAACTGCCCGACCTCCTCCCCGCCGAGCGCGTCGTGGTCGACGGCCACCTCCTTACCTCCCGCGGCGCCGGCACGTCGCTCGATTTTGCCCTGGCACTCGTCAAACGCCTCTTCGGCGCCGCAACGGCTCAGGACGTGGCCCGTTCGATTAGCGCTTGAAGATTCGTTGCATCAGTAGGGTTGCAAATCCTACGAGCATCCCTTCGCTCTTAAATCCTGGGGGTTACACCCCATAGTTTCATCCGAGTGTGATTCCTTGCCCCTCCCCGATCCGGTCGCTTCCGCAAGGACGTGACGGAGCGAAGCTTTTCTAAAAACCCACGTGAGTTCCATTCGCTGATGTGCGGCATAGCCGGAATCGTCGATCCGCAGTGCGCGCGCGAGCTCCGCACCGATTCGGTGGCGCGCATGTGCGCCGCGATGGTCCATCGCGGCCCCGATGACGCCGGACTCGAATCTCCAAGCGACGCGACCCTCGGGATGCGCCGTCTCGCGATTTTCGACCCGGCGAACGGTCATCAGCCGATGCGGTCGCCCGACGGGCGGTTCACGCTCGTTTTCAACGGCGCGATCTACAACTTCCGCCCCCTGCGCGACGAACTCGCCGCCACGGGCTGGGCGTTTCGCACGCACTGCGACACCGAAGTCCTCCTCGCCGCTTTCGCCTCCTGGGGCGAGCGCTGCCTCGCGCGTCTGCGCGGGATGTTCGCCTTCGCCGTCTGGGATGATCGCGAACGCACGCTCTTCCTCGCCCGCGATGCCTTCGGCATCAAGCCCCTCTACTACCGGCACGATGGCGCGCGACTGATCTTCGCGTCCGAACTCAACGCGCTGCTCGCGTCCGGCACGTTCGCCGCCGAGATCGATCCGCTCTCGGTCGCCGACTACCTCGCGTGGTTCGCCGTGCCTGCGCCGCGCACGATCTACCGTGAGATCTTCAGTCTGCGCCCCGGCGAATGTGCGACCTTTCGCGCGGGTCGCCTCGATCTCCGTGCCGCGTGGGGCTTTCACGCGATTCCCGCGACCGCGAAACCTTGCGCCACGCGCGAAGAATTTTCCTCCGAGCTTCGCGCCCGCCTCGACGACACCATCCGCGCCCACGTCGTCGCCGATGTGCCCGTCGGAGCGTTCCTCTCGGGCGGACTCGACTCGGCGGTCGTCGTCGGCCTGATGACCCGCGCCAGCGGCGCGCGACTTCGGACATTTTCGATCGTCTTCGACGAAGCTAATTTTTCCGAAGGCGCCAACGCCGAGGCCACGGCCCGCCATTTCGGCACCGACCACCGACCCCACGTTCTCACGGGCACGCAAGTCGCCCGCGATCTCGACCGACTCCTCGGGACCCTGGACCAACCGACCGGTGACGGCATTAACACCTATTACGCCAGCCAGGCCGCGCGCGCCGGCGGCGTGACCGTCGCGCTCTCCGGCCTCGGGGGCGACGAACTCTTTGGCGGTTACCCGTCGTTCCGCGACCTTCCGCGGCTCAACCGCTGGCGTCCCCTCTGGCGCTCGCTCCCCGGCAGCCTGCGCAGCGGGATCGTCGGCCGCCTGCAGCACGGGGACACTCGCCGCCGGAAACTCGCCGATTTCCTCGGCCACGCCCGAAACTTTGGCGAACTGAATTCCCTGCAACGCCGTGTCTTTTCCGAGACCTCGCGTCGCTCCCTCCTCGGCCCCGACGCCCTCGCCGCCCTCGGCGCGCGTCCCCCGTTTCATCCGGAATTGTCCGCGCTGAGCGCCGACCTCGCCGGCGCGGGTGCCTTCGAAACCATCAGCGCGTGGGAACTGCGCACCTACATGGCAGACGTGCTGCTCCGCGACAGCGACGTCATGAGCATGCACCACTCACTGGAACTTCGGGTGCCCTTTGTGGATCGCCCGCTGATCGAGTGGCTCTGGCACCAACCTGCCGCCTTCAAATCCGATCCGTCCTACGCGAAGACTCCGCTCAGTGACGCGACCCGCGACCTCCTCCCTCCCGGTCTGGCGCACCGCCGCAAGCAAGGTTTCAGCCTCCCGTTCCCGGTTTGGATGAAACGCGAATTGCGCCCGTTTCTCGACGAAACATTTTCCGACGCGAGCCTGGACCGCAGCAATCTCTTCGCCCGTCCACGCGTGCAGGAGATGTGGCGTGGCTTCCTCGCCAACGACGACACCCGCGAATGGTCCCGCGTCTGGAGCCTCGCCGTGCTCGTCGCCTTCGCCAACCGGCGGACGCCGGTCCTCGCTGCGCGCGTGCCTGCGCCCCCCCTCCACGTGGCCTCGTCCGTCGCTTCCGTTCCCTCGGCTCGCCGCTCTCCGCTCTCCGCTCCGCCAGCCCGCCGTCGCACCATCCGCTCCCGCACCCTGTTGCTCGCGCCGGAGATCTTCGCGTCCGAGGGCGGCATCCCGCGCATCATGCAGGCCTACCTCAAGGCCCTCTGCGACCTCGCCGGACCAAACGGCGCGGTGCGCCTGCTCGCGCTCAACGATTCCGTCGTCGCCTCCAGCGACGTCCGCCGCTCCGCCACCGACGCCCTCGAAGACTGGTTCGTCTGTTCCCGCAACAAACCCCGCTTCGTCCGCGCCGCCCTCCGCATGAGCCGGCGCTGCGATCGCCTGATCTGCGGGCACATCGGCCAACTCCCCGTGGCGTGGCTCGCGCGACGGCTGAATCCCCGGCTGCGCTACTACCTCGTCGCCCACGGCATCGAGGTCTGGCGTCCGTTTACCATTATGGAACGCGTCGCCCTCCGCGGCGCCGAAAAAATCCTCTGCGTGAGCGACTACACCCGCCGGGAACTCCTGAAAAACTGTCCCCTGCCGGAAGGTCGGGCCGTAGTGCTCCACAACGCCCTCGACCCCTGGTTTGAGATTGCCCGCGGCATACCCCTCACCGGCTGCCCACCCGTCATCCTCTCGGTCACCCGTCTGACCTACGCCGACCGCTATAAAGGCGTGGGGCACCTGATCGAGGCCATGCCTGCCATCCGTGCCGCCGTTCCCGGCGCAATCCTCCGCATCATCGGCCGCGGCGACGACCTGCCGCGCCTCCAATCCCTCCGCAACGAGCTCGGCCTCACGACCGCGATCGAGTTTCTTGGCTACGTCGACGACAAACGTCTCGCCGCCGAAATGCGCACCTGCCGCTTGTTCGCCCTCCCCAGCAAGAAAGAGGGTTTCGGCCTGGTCTTCCTCGAAGCGATGGCCCACGGCCGCCCCTGCCTCGGCGCCCGCGCCGGTGGCGTCCCCGAAGTGATCACCGATGACACCGGCGCCCTGGTCGACTACGGGGACGTCCCCGGCATTGCCACCGAGACGATCTCGGCCCTCCAACGTCCGTGGAACGAAACCGCCATCCTCGCCCGTGCCCGGCATTTCTCCTACCTTCCGTTCAAGGACCGCCTGTCCGAACTTCTCGCCTGACCGATGCGTCTCGCAAATCCAGACTCGTCCCCTGTCCCCGAGATTGTGTTGGAGGCCGGTCGTGGCTCCACCCACTACTGGCGCGATCTTTGGCGCTATCGCGAACTTGCCGGATTTCTCGCCTGGCGCGATATCAAGGTTCGCTACAAGCAGGCCGCCTTGGGTGTGGCGTGGGCAATTCTCCAGCCGGCCATCCAAACCGTTTTATTGACGTTTGTGTTCGGCAAACTCGCCCGAATGCCCGATGGCGGACTCCCCTATGCCCTGATCGTTCTGTCCGGACTCCTCCCTTGGCAATTGTTCACCGCCGCGTTCAGCGGTGCGGGCAATAGCCTCGTCGGCAATTCCCACCTCATCAGTAAGGTCTATTTTCCCCGCCTCCTCGTGCCGATTTCCTGCCTCGCCGTCGCGTTGGTCGATTTCGGAGTCATGCTCGCCCTGGCCCTGCCCGTCATTTTCATTTTCGGCGGAGCCCCCGGTTGGCAACTCCTGCTCTTGCCCCTCTTCGTGCTCCTCGCCCTTGTCATTGCCTTCGGTGCCGGACTCTGGATCACCGCGCTCACCGTAAAATTTCGCGATTTCCGCTTCATCACGCCTTTCATCCTGCAGATTGGCATGTTCGTCACTCCCGTCGGCTTTCGCACTGACTTTCTCCCCAACTGGAGAGATCTGATCGCACTCAACCCCCTTGCGGGAGTCGTTGATGGGGTGCGCTGGTGCCTGCTCGGCGGCCGCACCGAACTCTACCTGCCCGGACTGGGAATTTCTGTGGTTATCGCCGCCATCTTGCTCGCTTCCGGCATCGGGTATTTCCGTCGCACCGAACGCCAGTTCGCCGACGTCATTTGACGATGTCGCACCCCGCCATCGAGGTCTCGGGTCTCGCCAAGCGCTACGTGATCGAGCACGAAGCCCGCCACGACAATTTGCGCGACACCCTGCACCACGCCGCGCGCAAACTTTGGCGCCGCGCACGCTGGGGCACCGGCTTTGACACCGAGGAGTTCTGGGCCCTCCGCGACGTTTCGTTCACCGTTCAGCCCGGCGAAGTGGTCGGCGTCATCGGCCGCAACGGCGCCGGCAAGTCCACCCTCCTGAAAGTTCTTTCCCGCATCACCGAACCCACCGCGGGGAGGGTCACTCTCCGCGGGCGCATCGCCTCGCTCCTCGAAGTCGGCACCGGCTTCCACCCGGACCTCACCGGCCGGGAAAACATTTTCCTCAACGGGGCGATTCTCGGCATGAGGAGCACCGAAATCCGCCGCAAGTTCGACGAAATCGTCGCCTTCGCCGAAGTCGAACGATTCATTGATACGCCCGTCAAACGCTACAGCAGCGGCATGTATGTCCGCCTCGCCTTCGCCGTCGCCGCCCACCTCGAACCAGAAATCTTGATTGTCGATGAGGTCCTCGCGGTCGGCGATGCCCAGTTTCAAAAGAAATGCCTCGGCAAGATGCGTGAGGTCTCAACCCAACACGGGCGAACCGTCCTCTTCGTCAGCCATCAAATGAGCGCCATTGCCCAGCTCTGCTCTCGGGCGATCCTACTCTCTGCCGGCCGGGTGGCCCATATCGGACCAACCCAGGACGTGCTCCAAACCATGATGGCGAGCCCACCGCTCACTCATCGACCCTCGGACGCTCTGGATCGCCCACGCATCACGGATATCGCCGTATCGCAGACCGCCCTTGAGTCCGGAAACCTCCAAATCTCAGTCAGCTTCGAGTCCCCGCACGTGCTCACTCGACCCCATGTCGGAATCGTGCTGACGACCCAGTTCGGGGCTCTTGTCGGCGGCACCAACACCAATGCTGACCCATGCCGCAACAGCCACCCGGCTTCCTCAGGCTTACTTCGCCTGCATCTTGCGCACCCCCCACTCCTCCCAGGCCAATACCGCATCAATGTCTGGTTCGGAGACGGTGATGGTTCCACTGAACACCGGGAAGGTGCCATCGAGTTCTACTTTCCCGGCTTGAGGACGCGCCCCCCGGAATTTCGCACCGAGACCGTTGGTCCGCTCGACATGGCCTTCGACTGGGAGCAACTCCCTCTCATCCGTTAATTTCTCGGATCGTAAAGCTACCGCGCGCCCCGCCGTCGTTACCCTCCACATGGCGTTCCTCAACAAGCTATTCTTTTACCCCACGAGTCTGGCGCTCCGCATCAAAATCGCGATCACCCGCAGCCTCTTGCGCGGTCCCCACCATTGGCACGCTCTCGATGAATTGAAAATTCCGGGCCACGGCCTTGACCTCCTCCGTGTCGATTTCCCTCCCGCTGCTGACGCCGCGCCCGTCTGGGGCCACGGTCATCCGGTCCACCGTGAACTCGCCGCCCTGATCGACGCCGACCAATCCAGTCAACTCGCGCTGCTGCAAGCGTGCGTGGCCACTGCGGATGCCTGCCTCAAATGGCCCGAGCACGAAAACCCCGCCGAACCATCCCTGCCGTGGCGTCAAAATACGTTTCTGACCTGCTTCGATCAAGTTGCGCTGCACGGCCTCCTCCTTCATTTCCGGCCGGAACGCTACCTGGAAATCGGTTCTGGCATGTCGACCCGCGTTAGCTGGCAGGCTCGCCGCCTTGGGGCGTTCCCCATGGAGATAGTTTCAATCGATCCAGAGCCTCGCCTCGCCGTCGCAGCCCTGTGCGATCACGTGCATCAACGCCGGTTGGAGCACATGACGGAGCAATTTCTCGCGCTCGTTACTCCGAAAACCGTCGTGTTTTTTGATGGTAGCCACCGCGCTCTGCCTGGGAGCGATGTCACCGTATTTTTCCTCAATATCCTACCTCGTCTCCCCGCAGGGACCATCGTCCATATCCACGACATTTATCTACCCTCCGATTATCCCGCAGCCTTGTTCAATCGATTCTGGTCAGAGCAGTATCTCCTGGCAGCTTACCTGCTCGGCGGGGGCCGGCGCATAAAGATAATCCTGCCCTGCGCGCACCTCGCAAACTCGCCTGCCGCGCAAACTCTCCTCGGTCCTGCGCTTCGTGGCCAAGATAGCCGGGCCTCGAGCTTTTGGCTGCAAATCACGGACTCATAAACGCCTCCATTCGCCCCATGAATCGCACGCGTCAATTATTGGAACGTCTCCTCAGCCGCAGCGTCACCGACCACCTCGTCACCTTTCGCCGCCAGCTTCGCTCCAACTGGCGCCTCCACCGCTTGCACCGGCTCGGTTGCTTAAAAGCGTCCACCTTTCTTGATCAGAATCCCCTTCAGCTCCATCTGGGGTGCGGCAACATCTACAAGGTTGGCTGGGTGAACATCGATGCGTATTTCACCCCTCCTTGCACTCCGGATCTCACCCTCGACCTTCGCCAATCACTGCCTTTTCCCGCAGGCAGCTGCGCCGAAGTTTATTCGGAGCATTTTTTCGAGCACATCCCCTATCCGGAGGGCGCGGTTTCTAACCTGCGAGAAACGTGGCGTGTCCTCCATCCCGGTGGCCGCGTCAGTATCGGCGTGCCGGATCCCATACCTGTCATCACCGCCTACCTTGCTGGCACGCCAAGCCCTTACTTTGACTATTTCCACAATCATTTCAGTGTGCGCCGCCACTTAAATACCCCCATGGAGGCACTGAACTGGCTCTTCCGCCAAGGCGGAGAACATCAGTTCATCTACGATTTCCCCAGCTTGGAAAAGATGCTTCGCGACGCAGGTTTCGAACGCATCGTTCGGCGCGAATTCGATCCCGCGCGCGACTCGGAGTCGCGCCAGCACGAGACTTTATACGTGGATGCGTATAAACCTCGCTAGTCCGACGTTCGACGAGTTTTGCCATTCCCTTGCCCCCGACCGAAAGCATCACGCTCCTG
>CAJAYO010000336.1 GCA_903948415.1 uncultured Opitutia bacterium
CATCACAGGGCGAGCGGGTTGGCCGCAGCGGCGGCGCCGGCGGTTGGGTCAAAGAGCGTGCTCGCGCTCACGTCGTAGCTGTTGCCCTGGATCGAGAAGGTCACCTTGACCGTCACCTGCGTCATCGTGTCTTCGGTCCATGGCTCCGACTGCATCGTCCAAGGATAACTCGTGTCGCCGTCGGCGATCGTGCCGCTCGACGTGGATTGGTTCATTTCGCCCGTGACGATGAGCTCGTTGATCATGCGCTCGGCCACGCGCATGGCGGCGGCCTTGCGTTGGCCGAGGAGGCCTGCCCGGCTCGCGATGCTCATGCCCTGCATCGCCACGGGGATCACGATCGCCATCAGCAAAAGCGCCGCCAACACCTCGATGAGGGTGAAGGCGCGACGGCTCCGGCGCGTGGGCTCAGTTCGCGGTGGCGGGGCGAATTTCATAACCGAGCCGGTTGGCGGTCTGGACGACTTCGAGGGCGTTTTCGTTGCCCTCGCCCTGCCGCAGAATGATTTTGCGCACGCTCGACGCGTCGTAAAAGCCGTCGGGCGTAAAACGGATCACGGGCAGTCCGTCGGTGAGGCCGAGTTTCTCGTCGTCCTGTTCGGAAACGGCCGGCGTGTCGGTCGTCGGCGTGTCGAGTTTGATCGTCGGGTCGGCCGTGAAGCTGGTCGCGTGGTTGTCGCCGGCGGCTTCGGTCGAGGGCACGCGCAGGCCGTAGCTGGAATCTTTGGCATTGATCCAAAGCAGCACGGGCACGCCCTCGGCGATCGCGCGGCTCTGGCCGTAATGCACGAGCGCGAGGACACGCTTCGCCTCCGAGCTGAGCAGGCGGCCGCGGTAGAACGACGCCATGCTCGGGGCCACCATGGCCGCGCCGATCGCCAGCAGGACCATCACGAAGATCAGTTCGATCAGCGTGAAGGCGCGGCGCGGGGCGCGGGCCGGGTTACTTTGCCGAGATGGAAGCATTCACCACGTCGTCCTGGGTGTTCGCCTGGCCGTCGGGGCCCATGGAGCGGATGTCGTAGCCGGTGGCGTTGACCTTGCCGGGGAATTCGTAGACGTAAGCGTGGCCCCACGGATCGAGCGGGATGTCGCTCTTCAGATACGGCCCGCGCCAACCGGTGACGTCGGCGGGCTGCGCGATGAGCTGGTTCAAACCGTCCTGGCCGCGCGGGTAGCTGCCGGTGTCGACTTCGTAGGCGTCGAGCGCGGTGCCGAACGTCGCGATCTGCGTCTGGGCGGCGGTGATGCGCGCCTGCTCGGTGCGGCCGGTGAACTTGGGCAACACGAGCGCGGCGAGGATGCCGAGGATGACGAGCACGAGGAGAAGTTCGACGAGCGTGAAGCCGCGTGGGCCGGAGGCACGGGAACGTTTTTTCGAGGGATTCAGTTTCATGGAAGAAATCATTTGATGTGATCCTGCAGGGAGAAGATGGGGTAGACCATGCCGATGAAGATCGTGCCGATCAGCGCCGCGATGAGGAACAGCATGAGCGGCTCCGCCATGGCAACGGCGCTCTTCAGCTGACGGTCGAGATCGCCTTCGGTGACGTTCGCGATGCGGAGAAGCTCGGCATCGAGTTTGCCGCTTTCCTCCGCGACGGAGATCATTTCGACGATGGCCCCGGGGAAGAGCGTGCGATTTTTGGCGAGGCTCTTGCCGAGCGGCTTGCCCTCCTTGACGCGGTCGATCGACTCCGAGACGGCATCGACGAGCACCTGGTTGCCGATGGAGCGGCGGGCGACGTTGAGCGAACTGATCAGCGGCACGCCGGCGCTGAGCAGGGTGCCGAGCATGCGGCTGAAACGCGCCATCGCGAATTGCGCGAGCAAGGGCCCGACGATCCACGCCTTGAGCACGAATCCCTCCCACGCGCGCCGGCCCTTCGGAGACTTGAACCAGTTCTTCAGCGACACCACGGCCACGACCAGGCCGACGAGCACGAACAGGCCGTAGCTGCGGATGACATAGCTGGTGTTGATGATCAGCTGGGTCAGCAGGGGCAGCTCGGCGTTGAAGCCCGAGAACACCAGCTGGAAGCGCGGGATGAAAAACACCATCAGGAACACCAGCACGCCCATCGCGAGAAACAGCAAAATGGCGGGATACATCAGGGCCGCGCTGACCTTCGACTGGATGTCTTTTTCGCGGGCCTGGAAATCGGCGATCTGCGCCAGCACCACGTCGAGAAAGCCCCCGGCTTCGCCCGCCTCGACCATCGCCACGTAAACGCGGGGAAAGGTCTCCGGCGAACGCTCCATCGCCTTCGAGAGCGACATGCCGTCGATCACGAGGTCGTGGATTTCCTTCCACTTTTGCTTGGCCACCGGCTCGGCGGACTCGCGGTGCAAAATCACGAGCGCGCGGCTGAACGGTACACCCGCCGCCAGCAAGCTGGACAGCAGGCGCGTGAAGTTCTCGAGCATCCGCGGGGTGATCCTCGGCTTGCCGCCAAGCGCGAAGGAGAATCCCGCCGCCGGCGCGCCGCCCGCGGCCGCGGCCTTGTCCGAGGGAGGGGACGCGGCGGACGATTTCGCGGGCCCGGCCGCCGATTCGGCGAGCTTGATCGGCTTCAGCCCGCGGCCCTCGACCTGGCGCATCGCCTCATGGCGGTTGCTCGCGTCGATGAAACCTTCGGTGAGCACGCCGTCGGGCTGCAGGGCCTTGTAGGCAAATTGGGGCATCGCGGTGGGCGGCTCAGATCAACGAACGCGGCAACGCCGCCGGGGCACTGTTGGCCGCGGCCACCCGGCCCTCGGCGGCCGCTTTGTCCGATTCCATTTCGTGCACGGTCGTGACGCTCAGGACTTCCTCGATCGTCGTGATCCCCTCCTCCACCAGACGCCGGCCATCTTCGGAAAGGGTCTTCATGCCAGCGCGGCGCGCGGAATCGCGGATCGCATCGGTCGAGCTGTTCTTCAGGATCAGCGAACGGATTTCGCTGCTCGAATCCATCCACTCGAAAATCGCGCGGCGACCGTGGTAACCCGTGTTGCGGCATTCGCGGCACCCGACGGCCCGGTAAACGTCCGCCTTGGGCGCAATCCCCAGCTTCGTGCGGTAAACGCGCGACTCCGGCGTCGTATCGATCTTCCGGCAATGCGGGCACAGCAGCCGCACGAGCCGTTGCGCGAGCACCGCCTCCAGCGACGAGGCGACGAGATACGGCTCGACCCCCATGTCCACGAGCCGCGTGAGCGCCCCAGCGGCGTCGTTGGTGTGCAACGTGGAAAACACCAGGTGGCCCGTGAGTGACGCCTGCACGGCGATCTGCGCCGTCTCCTGGTCGCGGATTTCACCGATGAGCACGACGTCGGGGTCGTGGCGGAGGATCGAGCGCAGGCCGCGGGCGAACGTCAGGCCGGACTTCTCCGAAACCTGGATCTGGTTCACGCCCTTCAGCTGATACTCGACCGGGTCTTCGATGGTGATGATCTTGCGCTCCGAGTCGTTGATCTCGTTGAGCGCGGTGTAGAGCGTCGACGTCTTGCCGGAACCGGTCGGCCCCGTCACCAGCACGATCCCGTGCGGGAGCTCGAGCACCCTTTCCAAGCAGGAGAGTTCGCGTTCGCCCATGCCGAGGTCGCGCGCGCCGCGGAGCTTGGAGTTCTGCCGCAGCAGACGCATGACGACCGCTTCGCCGTGCAGCATCGGAATGATCGATACGCGGATGTCCACCTCGGCGTCCTCGATCCGGACCTTGATGCGGCCATCCTGCGGGAGGCGTTTTTCGGCGATGTTGAGATGGCTGAGAATCTTCACGCGCGCCACGATCGCCGGCTGGAACCGTTTGATCTGCGCGGGCACCGGGACCTCCTGCAAAATGCCGTCGATGCGGTAGCGGATGCGCAGCTCGTCTTCGAACGGTTCGAGGTGGACGTCGGACGCACGCAGCTCGATCGCATCCTTCAGGACCTGGTTGACAAAGCGGATGATCGACGCGTCCTCCGCGGCCTCGTCGAGGTTGTTGTCCGTGCCATTTTCGTCGTCGACGACCTGCAAACCGGCCTCGTCGTCGAGCGTGTCGATGGTATCGGCGCCGACGCCGAGACGCTTCTTCATCTCGCGCTGGATCACCTCGGTCGGGGCCAGCACCGGACGGAGCCGCAGGCCCGTGAGGGCCTTCAGTCCGTCGAGTCCCTGCGTGGCGAAGAGCCGGCTCGTCGCGATCTCGATGTAGTTGTCGACGCGCCGCAGCGGCAGCAGCTCGTCGCGCAGGAGCAGCCGGGCCGGAAACAGCGAGAGCACCTGCTTGTCCGGCTCAAGCTCGTCGAGCGCGGCGTAGCCGACGCCGTATTCGTGGGCGAGCCACCGCAGGGCGCGCTCTTCGGTGAGCGCGTCGGCCGGGGGATGCTGCGCGAGAAACGCGCGCGCATCCGTGGTCGTGAGCTGTCGCGCCGCGATCATACGGCCGAGCAATTCGGGCAACGCGCTGCTCGCGCTGCCGGCGGGTGATGATTCGGTCAGCACAAAGGGAGTGCCCGCTCAGGGCAGGAGACCGAACATGACGGCGACCGCCTCTTGGCGGACCGAGAGCACGGCGCGCAGTTCTTCCTGCGCCCGGGTGAGCTTGGCTTCGTTTTGCTTGCGCACCTCGCGCAGCCGGTCGAGCCGGGATTTGATCTCCGCGTCCGGCAACTTGTCGGTGATCGCGGCGCGCAGCGCATCCTGCTCGGGGTTGCCCGAGGGGCCGCGCGTCGGACGATTTCCGCCTCCGCCGGGACCGCCCGGACCGCCGCCGGGAGGACCCCCGCGCCCCACGGCGCCGCCCGCACTCCGGCGAATCTCGCTCACTTTGGCGAGACGTTCGGCAACCAGCGCCCATTCGGCATCGTCGGTGACGCCGAGTTGCTCCCGCAGCGCGCCCAACATGCGCTCCTGCATCGCGGCCGGATCGAAATTGCCTCGCCCGCCTTTGCCCGCGTTGTCGGCGGCATTGGCGTCACCGCCCGAACGACGGCGGCGCTCGCCGTTCGGGTCGGCCGGGGCCGTCGTTTGGGCGAAGAGCCCGACGGAGAAAGCACTGGCCGCCGCAACCAGCGAGACGGCGCGAAACAGGCGATGGCGGGAAGCGGACACGGCCGGAAAAAACGAGACGGGAGGGGAAATCGCTTTCATGGGGAACGGCAGATTGCAGCAGACCTGCCAGCCATGTAAACAGCTATCTGTTAACGATTTCTCCGTCATCTTGTGCGCAGTCTTTGCGCAAATCGGGCCGCGTCTGCGCAGAAATTGCGCACGCCGCGGCCGCCTTCCTGCGCGCGAGCGGACCAAAAAGTGGCGGGCGGCGCGCCCACCCTGCGCAGCCCACGCGGTGCGACGAAATCCACGGCTGGGCCCTCGCGGAAAACCGCTGCCTCCGCCCGCACCCGCCCCGCTTCAAAACGCCTCGCCGCGGAGCAGTTGCTGCTTGCGCCGCATGTAGTGCTCGAAGTTCGCCAGCGACACGTCCGGCGGCACGAGATGGTCCACCGTGGGAATGAAGCCGCCGTCTGCCATCAGCGGCTGCAACGTCCGCAGATGCGCGTCGATCGCGGAAAAATCCTTCGCGAGCTCGCGTTTGTCGACCCCGCCCCAGAGGCGCAGGTCGCGCCCATATTTTTTCCGCACCGCCACCGGGTCCATGTCCGAGGCGCGCTCCAGCGGCCAGATCGCATCGACGCCCGCCGCCATGAACTGCGGGATCACGAGATCGCAGTTTCCGTCCGTGTCGACCACCACCCAGCGCACGCCGGCCGCCTTGAACCACGCCACCAGCCGCTTCATCTGCGGAAAAATAAACGTGCGGTAGGTCTCGGGGCTGAGCAGCGGTCCGTTCTTCATGCTCAGGTCTTCGTTGAAAAAAATGTAGTCGGGCCGCACCCCGGCCGCGAACAGCGGCCGCGCCGTCTCGATCGTGAAGTCCGTGATGAACTCCATCATCTCGTGCATCAGCGCCGGCTCGTCGTACCATGCATAGCTGAGATTCTCCGTGCCCATCCACTCCCGCGCCCGCCAGTAGTAGCCGAGCGTACTGCAGTTCTTCCCCACGATCAGCGGGTGCTCGCGCCGCTCCCAGCCGGGCCGGAGAAACTGCTCCCAATACGCCGGGTAACGACTGGGCGACGACGGCTGGTAGCGCTGCTTGATCGCCTGGAAATCCGCCGGCGTTTTCACCGGGAAATCGATGTACTCGTCCATGCTCGCCCGCATGCCTTCGGCGGTGCCCGTGATCAGCGCCTTCGAAATCACGCCGTTCGGCCGCTGGATGATCTCGGTCTCCCCCTCGCGGCTCAGCACTTTTTCCTCGAAGGGCGGAATCATGTCGAAACGCACATCGATGAACTCCCGCGGGTCCATGTCCCAGCGGCGCTCCCCGGTAAACCAGTCCCAGTGCAGGTCTGCGGTCGCCAGCCCTTCGTCGCGCCAGCGCTGCTTCGTCTGCACCCAGACGCCGACCTCGTGGTTCGGCGCGCGGTCGACCGGCTGATAGTTCATGCACGCGTGGAAACGTTCGAGCGGAGTCATGGTAAAGCGAGGTGGTCGATGTA
>CAJAYO010000337.1 GCA_903948415.1 uncultured Opitutia bacterium
CGACCGCCAGCCGCCGGGTCATCGTGATGCTCAAATATCCGCGACCCGGCACGGTGAAAACCCGTCTCGTCCCCGCGCTCGGCGAGCACCGGGCCTGCGCCCTCCACCGCGCCCTCGTCGCCCACACGCTGGCTGCGACCGCCGAGTTTTCCGCCCGTAACCCGTTCCCGGTTACGGTCGAGGCCCGCGTCGCCGGCGCGCCGGAGGAGGCCGCCGCGCGCGCCTGGCTCGGTCCGGCGGTGATGCTGCGCGAACAGGGCGACGGCGATCTCGGCCGGCGGATGGAGCGCGCGATCGCCGCCGCCTTCGCCGAGGGCGCGGAGTCCGTGGTCGTGATCGGCGGCGATTGCCCGGAACTCACCGCCGCGCACCTTTCCGCGGCGTTTGCCGCCCTCGCCGAAGGCGATGCGGTGCTCGGGCCGGCTGCCGACGGCGGTTACTACCTGATCGGCCTGCGGCGCCCCCTACCCGCGTTGTTTCAAGGGATCAGTTGGGGCGGACCCGAGGTCTTCGCGCAGACGCTGGCCGCCGCGCGGGCGCTGGCCGTGGCGCCCGCCCTCCTCACGACGCTGCGCGACGTCGACGTGCCCGACGATCTCGCGGTGTGGGCAGCCACGCCGGCCGCCCGCGCCACCGGCCGCGGTGGCGTTTCGGTGATCGTCCCCGCCCGCAACGAGGAGGCCGCGCTCCCCGCGACCCTCGCCGCCGCCGCCGCGGGCGCCCCGCACGAGATCATCGTGGTCGACGGCGGCAGCACGGATCGCACCGCCGAAGTCGCGCGGGCCCACGACGCGCTTTGCCTGTCCGCGCCCCCGGGCCGCGCCCGCCAGATGAATGCGGGCGCCGCCGTCGCCACGGGCGAGTTTCTGCTTTTTCTGCACGCCGATACGCTCCTGCCCCCGGACTACCCGGCCCTCGTCCGCTCCACGTTGGCGCCCCCGGGCGTGGCCGGCGGGGCGTTTGCCTTTGCGATCGCCGGCGAGTTTCCCGGCCGTCGTCTCATCGAGCGCGGCACCAACCTCCGCGCCCGTCGCCGCCAGCTGCCCTACGGCGACCAAGGCCTTTTTATTTCCCGCGCTATGTTCGACCGCGTCGGCGGATTTCCCGACCAGCCCATCATGGAGGACTACGCCTGGGTGCGCCGCCTCCAGCGCCTCGGCCGGGTCGCGATCGCGCCCGCCGCCGCGGTCACCTCCGGCCGCCGCTGGCAGCGCCGCGGCGCGGTCGGCACGACGCTCTTGAACCAACTTATCGTCCTCGGCTACCGCCTCGGCGTTTCCCCGGCGCGCCTGGCCCGGTGGTATCGCGGGGCCTAAAGGTCCGCGCCCCCCGCCGCCGCTCTCCGCCCCCCGCCACGATCGTCCGGAAATCGCCGGGATCGTGGCCGCGGGCCGGGCGACCGCTGACGCGCCTCGACTTCGGCCACCGGGTCGGTTCGCGTCGATCATGGACTTCTCCCTGCCCGCGTTCAGTTGGCGCACCGCCGTCCCGTTGGGCGGCCTCGTGGCCCTGCTCGCCTGGGAAACCGCGCAGCCCTATTTCCCGCTCTTCCGCCGGACTGCCGAGCGGGCGCGCCACGGAGCCCTCAATCTCGCGCTCGGCATCCTCAACGCCGCCGTGGTCGCGCTCGCCTTCGCCGCCGCTTGGCTCGCCGTCACCCACTGGGCTGCCGCCCACCGCTTCGGCCTGCTCAACCTTCTCGATCTCGGCCCCTGGCCGCGCGCCGCGCTCGCTGTGTTTCTCCTCGATGCGTGGACTTATGGCTGGCACTGGCTCAACCACCGCGTGCCGTTCTTCTGGCGGTTCCACCGCTGGCACCACGCCGACCGCGCGATGGACGTGACGACGGCGAGCCGTTTCCACACCGGCGAAATCGTCCTCTCCTCGGTGTTTCGCGTGCCCGTGCTGGCGCTCATCGGGTGCAGCCTCGGCGAACTCGCGCTCTACGAACTGCTCCTCTTCGCCGTCGTGCAGTTTCACCACGCCAACATCGCGCTGCCTGAGCGCCTCGACCGGGTCCTGCGCCTCGTGATCGTGACGCCCGCGCTGCACAAAGTGCATCACTCGGTCGTGCGCGCCGAAAGCGACTCCAACTACAGCTCGCTGTTCTCCTGGTGGGACCGCGTGTTTCGCACGCTCCGGCTCGTGCGCGAACCGCACCGGATTGTGTTTGGCGTGAAGGAGTGATTCGCGCCGCCCCGCTTTTCCATCGGAATAAACGCGGCCCCCGGTTCATCTGACAGCCGCATGACCTCGTTCTCCCTCTCTGGCCGACGCTTTGACTCCACCGCCCGGTCTCCAAGAAAATGAACGCCGGAAAAAAGATCCTCTTGGCCCTCGTCGCGGTGGCCGTGGTCGCCGCGCTGTTCGCGTTCGATGCCCGCGCCCTCCTGCGTGACACGCTCGCGGGCTTGGAAAGCCTCGGCCCGTGGGGCCCCGTGATCTTTGTCCTGCTCTACATCGTCGCCGCCGTGCTCTTCGTACCCGGCTCCGCCCTCACGCTCGGCGCCGGCGCGTTGTTCGGCGTCGGCCTCGGCTCCGTGTTGGTCTCGGTGGGCGCCACCTTGGGCGCCACCGCCGCCTTTTTGGTCGGGCGCTATCTGGCGCGCGATTGGGTCGCGAAAAAAATCGAGGGCAACGCCGCCTTCGCCGCCCTCGACCGCGCGGTCGCCACCGAGGGTTGGAAAATCGTCGGCCTCACCCGCCTCTCTCCCGCCTTTCCGTTTACGCTCCTCAACTACGCCTTCGGCCTCACGCGGGTTTCGCTCCGCGATTACGTGTTCGCCTCGTGGATCGGTATGATGCCGGGCACCGTGATGTACGTTTACCTCGGCTCGCTCGCCCGCGCCGCCGGCGAACGCCACCGCACCCCCGCCGAGTGGGCCCTCTATGGCGTCGGCCTCGTGGCGACCCTCGTCGTCACCCTGTTCGTCACCCGCCTCGCCCGCGCCGCCCTCGCCCAACGCACCGCCGCCCGACCATGAACGACCCCACGCCGTTGCAACCCTGGGATGCGCACAACCGCCGCCTGCACGCCCACGTTCACCCGACGGATTGGATCAACCCCACCCCCGCTCCGCGTTACAACCTCGTCGTCATCGGCGGCGGCACCGCCGGCCTCGTCACCGCCGCGGGCGCCGCCGGCCTCGGCGCCAAAGTCGCGCTCATCGAACGCCACCTCCTCGGCGGCGATTGCC
>CAJAYO010000338.1 GCA_903948415.1 uncultured Opitutia bacterium
CATCCGTCTGACCCACGCAGACTCGTCCGCCCCGCCCCCCATGCTTCGGAAAATCACGCTTTTCAATTTATCGCGCTCACGCCTGCCCGCGAACGTGCTCCGGGTGTGCGGCGTCCTCTGCGCAGCGCCGGCCCTCGCGTTCGGCGCATCGGCGCCGTCCGGCCCGCCCTCCGCACCGACCACGCAGCGCCCCCCCGACGCCTCCTTGATCGCAGCCTACTGCCTCGATTGCCACAACCCCGACACGAAGAAGGGCAATCTCTCCCTCGAAGGCCTCGACGCCCGCAACCCCGCTCACCTCGCCGCCGATCCCGCCCTCTGGGAAAAAGTCCTCCGCAAGCTCGACCACCGCCAGATGCCGCCCATCGGCGAACCGCGCCCCGACGCCGCGACCTACGACCGCGCCGCCGCCGACCTCGGCACCGCCCTCGACCGCCTCGCCGCCGCCTCGCCCAACCCGGGCCGCACCGACACCTTTCGCCGCCTCAACCGCACCGAATACCAAAACGCCGTCCGCGATCTCCTCGGCGTCTCCATCGACGCCACCGCGCTCCTCCCCAACGACGAACCCAGCCACGGCTTCGACAACGTCGCCGTCGGCAACCTCTCGCCCACCCTCCTCGACCGCTACGTTTCCGCCGCGACGAAAATCGCGCGCCTCGCCGTCGGCTCACCCGGCAAATCCCCCGGCGGCGACACCTTTCGCATCCGCCCCGATGTCACCCAGGAGGAACACGTCGAGGGGCTGCCCCTCGGCACCCGCGGCGGCATCTTGATCCCGTATCTTTTCCCGCAGGACGGCGATTACGAGGTCCAGGTCCGGCTCCAACGCGACCGCAACGAGCAGGTCGAGGGCCTCAAACGCCCGCACGACATCGAGCTCCTGGTCGACCGCGACCGCATCGCCCTCGCCACCGTCAAGCCGCCCGGCGCCGACAAAAACGCCGAAGCCGTCGACAAGCACCTCACGTTTCGTTTCCCGATCAAGGCCGGCCTCCACGACGTCGGGGTCACGTTTCCCAAGGACCCGTCCGCCGTCCTCGAAAACGAACGCGCCCCGCTCGCCGCGCGCTTCAACATGCACCGCCACCCGCGCACCGCGCCGGCCGTCTTCCAGGTCACGATCACCGGCCCCTTCAACGCCCAGGGCGCCGGCGACACCCCCAGCCGCCGCCTCATCTTCGGCAGCCTCGCCCCCTCTGCCTCCGCCACCACCGAAGAGTCCCGCGCCCGACCGATTCTCGCCCGCCTGCTCCGCCGCGCCTACCGCCGCCCCGTCACCGACGACGATCTCCGCAAACCCCTCCAGTTTTTCCGCGAGGGCAGCGCCGCAGGCGCCGGCTTCGAGGCCGGCATCGAGAACGCCCTCGGCGCCATCCTCGTCAGCCCGCAATTTCTCTTCCGCCTCGAGACCGATCCCGCCGGCCTCGCCCCCGCCACCGCCTACCGCGTGAGCGAATTCGAACTCGCCTCCCGCCTCTCGTTTTTCCTCTGGGGCAGCCTCCCCGACGACGCCCTCCTCGACGCCGCCGAGCGCGGCGAATTGCGCCAGCCCGGGAAACTCGACGCCCACGTCCGCCGCATGTTGGCCGACGACCGCGCGAAAAATCTCGTCAACAATTTCGCGGCCCAATGGCTCCACCTCCGCGGCCTCGCCGCCATCACGCCCGACGCGCGCCGCTTTATCGACTTCGACGAAAACCTCCGCCAGTCCATGCGCCGCGAGACCGAAGTTTTCTTCGAGCACATCATCCGCGCCGACCGCCCGATCACCGAACTCCTCAGCGCCGACTACACGTTTCTCGACGAACGTCTCGCCCGCCACTACGGCGTGCCGCACGTCTTCGGCAGCCAGTTCCGCCGCGTCTCCTTCGCCGACGATCCCGCCCGCCAGCGCGGCGGCCTCCTCCGCCACGGCAGCATCCTCACCGTCACCTCCTACGCCACGCGCACCTCGCCCGTGATTCGCGGCCATTGGATCCTCGCCAATCTCGCCGGCGAGCCCCCGCCCCCGCCGCCCCCGAACATCCCCTCCCTCGACGCCAACGTCGTCTCCGCCTCGCTCCCCATCCGTCAGCGCCTCGGCCAACACCGCGAAAACCCCGCCTGCGCCAGTTGCCACGACGTCATGGATCCCGTCGGCTTCGCCCTCGAAAATTTCGACGCCGTCGGCCGGTGGCGCACCGAGGAAGACCACAAGACCGTCGATGCCAGCGGCGGCCTCGCCGACGGCAGCAAATTCGACGG
>CAJAYO010000339.1 GCA_903948415.1 uncultured Opitutia bacterium
CCCGTTTCTCCAGCATCGCCTACACCGCCCCCGAAGCCGCCACCCGCGACCAACTCCTCTTTCAACTTCATGCCGGCTTCGTCGCCTCCCTCGCCGACACCGTCGAGGGCGGCGTCCGCTTCACCGCCGGCGACAACGCCTCCCGCAAACCCGCCTACCTCGACCAGCTCTTCCTCCGCTGGAAGCCTTCCCTCGGCCCCGATACCACCGCCGCCCTCACCGTCGGCAAAGCCGCCAACCCGTTCTTCACCCCGTCACGGATTCTCTTCGACAACGACTACCAGCCCGAGGGCGCCACTGAGGAAGTTTCCTTCACACCCGCCCCCGACCACCGCCTCACCCTCGCCGCCGGCCAATACATCCTCGACGACATCGCTTCCTCCTCCCGCGACCCGCTCCTCCTCGCCGCCCGCGCGCGTTGGCTCGCCCAATGGCAACCCACCTGGTCCACGACCCTCGGCCTCGCCCACCTCGCCCTCACCCACCCCGCCGCGCTCACCGCGGCGAACCTCGCGAACAACGAACGCGGCAACACCCGCACCGCCGCCGGCGTGCTCGTCCACGGCTACCGCCCGTTTTTCGCCGAGGCCTCCGTCACCCACCTCCTCGCCCACGCCCCCGGCTACCCTGGAAAATTTCCCGTCACCGTCGGCGCCGAATTCCTCCACAACCCCGGCGCCCCCGCCCAGCGCGACGCCTGGACCGCCGCCCTCACCCTCGGCCGCTCCGGCCCGGCCGGCCAATGGGAATTCGGCTACCGCTACGTCCGCGTCGAGGCCGACGCCTGGTTCGAAGAAATGCTCGAGGGCGACTACGCCGCCTACTACCGCACCGTCCCGCCCGGCTGGAACACCGACCCCGCCTCCCTCGCCGGCGGCCCCGGCAACGGCTCCAACACCCGCAGCCACGTCTTCCGCACCAGCTACTCGCCCCGCGATTACCTCCTCTTCTCCGCCAACCTCTTCCTCAACGACCTCGCCCACCGCCCGCCCGGCAACCCCACCGACACCGGCGCCAAACGCTTCCAACTCGAAACCCTCCTGCGCTTCTAACCCGTATCCATCACCCTCTCCTCAAGAAATTCTTTTTCACCGCGCAGCGCACCGCGTTGAGCCGCGCGCTCACGCGGCCCAACACCGTGTCCTCTCGGTGAACTCCGTGGGCTGCGCGCCGTCTCCTCTGTGAAACAAGTTGGCTCACGTTGAGCGTGAACTATCCGGGCGGAAGCCCCACTCCTCTCCACTCCATGCACTCACCCGCTTCTCCCCTTCGCCCGCTCACCCCTGTCCGCCTCCTCACCCTCACCGCCCTCGCCCTCCTCCTCTCGGGCATCCCCACCCCCGCCCTCCGCGCCGCCGACGACTACCCGCCCGGCCCCGACTCCAAAGTCCAACCCGGCGTCCCCCGCGGCGAGCTCATCAAATTCGACTTCGTCTCCTCGCAGATTTTCCCCGGCACCACCCGCGAGGTCACCGTCTATGTCCCGCGCCAATACGACGCCTCGAAGCCCGCCTGCGTCTACGTCAACCAGGACGGCGTCCAATGGAGCGCGCCCACCGTCTTCGACAACCTCATCGCCCGCGGCGAAATCCCCGTCCTCATCGGCGTCTTCGTCCGCCCCGGCGTCGTCAAAACCGCCACCCCCGCCGCCGCCCTCGACCGCTTCAACCGCAGCTACGAATTCGACGGCCTCGGCGACGCCTACGCCCGCTTCCTCCTCGAAGAACTCCTGCCCGCCGTCGAAACCAAAACCACCGCCGACGGCCGCGCGCTCCGTCTCTCCCAATCCGGCAACGACCGCGCCATCGGCGGCTCCAGCAGCGGCGCCATCGCCGCCTTCACCGCCGCCTGGGAACGCCCCGCCGAATTCTCCCGCGTCTTCAGCGTCGTCGGCACCTACGTCAGCCTCCGCGGCGGCGACCGCTACCCCGGCCTCATCCGCAAGACCGAACCGAAGGCCCTCCGCATTTTCCTCCAGGACGGCGCCAACGATAACAACATCTACGGCGGCGATTGGTGGATGGCCAACCAGACCCTGCAGCGCGCCCTCGCCTACGCCGGCTACGACCACCGCCACGTCTGGGGCGACGGCGGCCACAACGGCAAACACGGCACCCAGCTCTTCCCCGACGCGATCCGCTGGCTCTGGCGCGACTGGCCAAAACCCGTCCAAGCCGGCCGCGCCCCCCTCGAGCGCCTCGGCCCCCTCCTGATCCCCGGCGAAACCTGGCAACTCGTCGGCGCGGGCTACCGCCTTGCCGAAGGCACCGCCGTCAACGCCCAGGGCGAGGTCTTCTTCACCGACATTCCCGCCAGCAAAGCGTATAAGATCGGCCCCGACGGCCAACCCGTCGAGTTCATCGCCGACACCCGTCGCGCCAACGGCCAGGCCTTCGGCCCCGACGGCCGCCTCTACGCCGTCGCCACCGGCACGCGCGAAATCCTCGCCTACCCCGCCGCCGGCGGCGCGCCCACCGTCCTCGCCACCGGGATCGCCGGCAACGACCTCGTCGTCGCCCACAACGGCCGCCTCTACGTCACCCAGCCTCCCGCCGGCGGCGCCAACGAACCCAGCAAAATCTGGCTCATCCAACCCGACGGCGCGAAGCAGGTCGTCGACACCGGCCTCCGCTCCGCCAACGGCCTCGCCCTCTCCCCCGACCAGACCCTCCTCTACGTCGCCGACTACCGTTCCCACTGGGTGTATAGCTACGTCATCCAACCCGACGGCACGCTCGCCCACAAACAGCGCTACTTCCACCTCCACACCCGCGACGAGGACGACGAGAGCTTCGCCGACGGCCTCAAGGTCGATCACGACGGCAACCTCTACGTCGCCACGCGCCTCGGCATCCAGATCTGCGACCAGGCCGGCCGCGTGAACGCGATCATCCCCACCCCCAACGGCCGCATCACCAACCTCGTCTTCGGTGGCGAAAACTTCGATACACTCTACGCCTCCTGCAACGACCAAGTCTTCAAACGGAAACTCAAAGTCCGCGGCACCAACGCCTGGGCCCCCCCGCACAAACCCGCCGCCCCGAAGCTCTGACCTCACGCCCCTTCATTCTCGTTCCTCGTCATCGTTCCTCGCTCTCTCCGACCCTGCGTCCGAACGGCCTCCCCGTTTCACCGGCCAAGTCCTGATCGATCTCACCGCCCCACCTCGCACCCGCCCCGGCCGGTTTTCCCCGACAGGGTCCACGCTCCCGTTCGTGCCCCTGGGATTCCCTTACCGGTCCGTTCCCCTCGCCCTGCGGGGGGGCGCGCGCCGGCCGATCGATCCTGCGCGCCCAGCCGCCCGCCCCCGCCAGTCCCGACGCCGCCGTCGAACTCACCCCCACCGGTTCCGCCACACTCACGCCCTACCACGTCGACGGTGACCCCAGCAATTCCTCCCCGCCCTGGAAAAAAACAGCTCACCGCTCGCCCCGAACGACAAGCCCTACGCCGCCCCCGAAAAAGCCGGCCAGCTCACCCAGCTCGGCGCCCCCGAACAAGTCTCAGTCGTCACCGGCTCCGCCACCCTCCGCTTCACTCTCCCCCCGCCAAGGCGTTTCCCGCCTCGTACTCGCTCTGCCCTTATCGCCGGCCCGCAAAATTTCCTCGCCGCCCTCCTCCCCGCCCGCGTCGCACCCCCTGATCGCCCTCCGCGCGGACTAAAAAAATCGTTCTCGTTCCCCCTTCTCTTCCGCTCTCTGCTCCGATCCTCCCGCGCGGAACCTCTCCCGGCGCCGCACGTCCGATTTTCCGCCACCACCCACGCCCATGTTCCGCCGCCTCTCCCTCCTCCTCGCCTGCGCAACCTCGCTCGCTGCCGTCGATCCCGCCGCCCTCGACTCCGCTCGCGCCCTCTTCCACGAACGCGGCCAATCCGCCGAAGCCCAAAAAGCCTTCGAAGCCCTCGCCGCCACCGACCCGAAAAACGCCGACGTGAATTTCTTCCTCGGCCAACTCGCCAACCGCCGCGACGACCCCGCGAAGGCCGTGAAATATTTTGAAACCGCCGTCGCTGCCGCCCCCGCCGACGCGCGCCACCATCACGGCCTCGCCGACGCCTACGGCCGCAGCGCCCAGAAAGCCGGCCTGTTGTCCAAGTTCGGCCTCGCGAAAAAATGCGTCGCCGCCTACGAGCGCGCCGTCGCCCTGGAGCCCGCCAACCTCGATTTCCGCCAAAGCCTCTTCGAATTCTACCGCCAGGCCCCCGCCATCGCCGGCGGCGGCGTCGACAAGGCCGTCGCCCAAGCCGAAGCCATCAAAAAGATCGACGCCCACCGCGGCCGCTTCGCCTTCGCCACCCTCTACGTCGGCGAGAAAAAATACGCCGAAGCCCTCGCCCAGCTCGACGAAGTGCTGCAAGTCTCCCCCGACGACTACGCCGCCCTCTACCAGGTCGGCCGCCTCGCCGCCGTCACCGGCGAATACCTCGACCGCGGCCTCGCCGCCCTCCGCCGCTGCCTCGCGCTTCCGGTCCCGACGGCCAACACTCCCGGCCACGCCGCCGCCCACTGGCGCATCGGCGTCATTCTCGAAGCGAAGAAAGACGTCTCCGGCGCCCGCGCCGCCTACGAAGCCGCGGTCACCCTCGACCCCAAATTTGCCCCCGCCGCCGACGCCCTCAAGAAACTAAACTAACGCCCCGCCCGCCCGGGGAAACATCGTTCGCGTTCTTCGCCATCCTTCCCGTTCTCCCGCCTTGGTCCTTGAGCCTGGGTCTTGCGCTTCCCGGCCACCCTCTCCCCCTGCCCGTTCGCCGCTCCCGCTTCCCCGTCCTCGCCCTCGCCGGACTCACGCTCGCCCTCCTCCTCCCGCGTGCCCAAGCCGCCGATACGCCCGCCGCCCCGAACGAATAATCGTTCTCGTCCCTCGTTCTCCGCCTCCCCTCCCGTCCACCCCACCGCAATCAGCCCAATCCCCGAACAAACAGCCCCCCTCGGATTCACCGCTCGGCCATCCGGGCCCTGCCGGGAAATCCGTAATCAATCAAGTTGGCCCGTGGCTTTTTCTCCGTGCCCTCAGATCGGCTCTGCTCGATCTCGGTGACAACGGTTGCCTGTCACCGCCGCTCCCGCTCCGTCCCTCCCGCTCCCGTTTACCCCACCATGAAACCCACCCGCGCCGCCGCCGTCCGCCCGCGCGCCGTCAAACCCGACCACCCGCTCCAGTGGCTCGCCGAGCCCCTCCTCGCCGAACCCACCTTCCTCCTCAAGTCGTGGTTCGGCGGCCGTACGATCATGCTCCACGGCTGTCACCAACTTTTCCTGACGACCCAGGGCGAGCCCTGGCAGGGCGTCCTCGTCTGCACCTTTCACGCCCACCACGCCAGCCTCCGCGCCGACTTCCCCGCGCTCCAACCGCACCCCGTCCTCGGCAAATGGCTCTACCTGCCGGAGACCGCCGACACCTTCGAACCCGACGCCCGCCGCCTCGTCCAACTCATCCGCTCCCGCGACCCCCGCCTCGGCATCCCGCCCTCCCCGAAGAAGTCACGCGCCCCGAAACGCGTCCGCTTCGGCGACAAATTGTAATTCGCGCCCCCACCCAACGGAGCGGCGGTTTCCCCACCGCCGATTTTGGCGCGCCGGTGACCTCGCAGCCGCGCCCATCCCGGCGCGGACCGCTACCCCGGATTGGGGGCAGGAAAATTACGGGTCGGAAACTTTTCGGCGCCTACCCGATCCCTCCCTCTCCGGTTCTATGCCGAAGGGGTCGCCAAAAAAAGGTCGCGTTTAAACCATGCTGATCACCGCACCGCAGGCGTTCCCGACGGGAAACCGCGAGGGCGAATCCGCCGGAATCCCCTCCGTCCGTAGTCAGCAAAGCCTGCGGACGTCGCCGTCCCTCCATCACGCACCGCCCACAACTACATCAGCACATTCACGATCGCGTTGCCGATCCCCACCAGCGCCGCACCCGAAATCAGCCCGGCGCAGATCGGCTCGCAGCCTTCCACCCAAATCTCGTGCGCCCGTGAGCCCGGCGTGAGTTTCTTCCGCGCCTGCCACCAAAAAATCACCGCGCCCACCCACATCGCGAAACACGACTCCGGCGGCAGCACCACGCCCAGCCCCACCGACACTGCGGAAATTGGGAAACGGCCCTTCGTCTTGATCCGCAACACCTCGAAGGTCACCGCCGCCACCGCCGCCACGATCATCGAGACAATCGCCGAGGGCGGCAAATTGCTCACCCCTTTCGCGATCAGGTCCGCCACGCCTTTCCACTGGAGCGCACCGGGCATCGCAAACTGGTCCGATACGATCGTCTTCACCGAACGCACCCCGGCTGCATCGGGCGGCAGAAACAGCAGGAAAAACAGCGGCGTGGACGCGATCGCTCCCGCGAAAATTCCGATCACGTGCCCGATCGCCTGCTGCCGCGGCTTCGCCCCCAGCATGTAGCCGGGTTTGATGTCCGAGAGGAGATTCGCCGCATTCGACGCGATCTCGGCCGTCATGCCCGCCGGAATCAAATTGCTCGCCGGGTTCGTCCGGTCGATCGCTCCCATCGTAAACTGCGTGATCTTCGACAGCGA
>CAJAYO010000340.1 GCA_903948415.1 uncultured Opitutia bacterium
GGCAATCGCCACCCGCTGCTGCTCGCCACCGGACAACTGCGAGGGGAAATGATCCCGGCGTTCCGTGAGCCCCACGAGCCGGAGCGCCTCGTCGGCCGACATGGGATGCGCGGCAATATCCGTGACGAGCTCAACATTTTCCCGGGCCGTGAGGCTCGGCATGAGATTGTAGAACTGAAACACGAAGCCGACGTGCTCCCGCCGATACTGCGTCAAGCCGGCGTCGTCGCTTCGCGTCAGATCGTGGTCCCGGTAACACACCGTGCCGCCCGTCGGCCCATCGAGGCCGCCCAGAATGTTCAGCAGCGTGGATTTGCCGCTCCCGGAGGGCCCGACCAAGACCACAAACTCGCGCTCCCACAGCGTCAGATTGACCCCGCGCAACGCGTGGACCTCGCACGCCCCCATCCGATACGTCTTCGTGAGATTCCGGGCGACAAACACCACGCCGGGGCGCCCGCCCGGCGCTTGCCGCCCGGTCTCGGTGCTGGCGACAGGAGCGGCGGCGCACATGGCGGAAGGGGGAAACCGACGGGGTCGCCGGGCCGCGCCGCGAGCGACGCCCGCCTCACGGCCGCGCCGGCGGCTCCGTCAGAGGGGATAATACCATTCGACCGGCGGCGGCAGTTGGCGGTAGCGGGGCTGCAGGAACGTCACCAGGTCCACCATCTGGGTGACCGTCATGCGGTCGTTCACCACCGGCATCGGGGACGTCCCCGCGGCCTTGACCGCCAACGGATTCATTTTTTCCGAAAGCGCGTGGGTGGGATGGATGATGGAGGTGAGCAGATCTCCATACGTCCGCAGGCGGGCCACCTCACCGCCCAACCCCACCACCGCCGTGGGCTCGACCGTCGGTTTCGGCAGGTCGACCCCGGTCACGGTGTGGCAGGTCGTGCAGTTTAAGGCGACGAACGCCGCCTTGCCGTTGTCCGCGTTGCCTTGGGGCAGGCGAAAACGCCGGGTTGATTTGAGGTTGAAATCACAGGCCGCGGTCAGCACCGCCAGGGCCGCCAAGACCAAACCGAGTGAGGTTTTCATCACGCCCTCCTTTGTTTTCCAGCGATACCGGTTCACAGGATAATCAGCGCATCGAACCCCCCATAGGGATTCGGCGCGGTCAACTGCGCCGACGGATCGTCGCGCCATTCGCCGTCCACCAGCAGACGGTAGCGATGCTCGCCCCGCGGCAAGGCCAGCTCCACCGACCAGTCCCCCAACGCATCGCGCGTCATCGGCGTCGCGTGCAAATTCCAGCCGTTGAACGAGCCGACGACGAACACCGCCCGGGCGTCGGGTTGGAAATAGCCGAGGCGCACGGGCAACAGGTCGGTGGCGACGCCGGTGCGGGGCGCTCCGGGGAATTCCGACGGCCGCGGGGGGACGACTTCCAGTCGCGTCGAGGTCGCCTTGACCAGTTGCGACAAAACGCCCGCGGAACGAGCGCGGGGCGGTTGTTTGGTTCGAGCGGAGACCGCTCCGGATGACGGGGGATTTTTCATGATAAACGCCGGTTGACGGCCGCGCACAATAGGCCCGCGCCGCCTCCGCTGCGGCGCGTCTATTGGCTTTCTTTGGGCATCTGTTGGCGTCGTCCGCCGCGCCCCCACCGCGACCACCGCGGCCACCTCGCGGCGCAATGAGACGAGGACGCCGGCGCCTGCTCCCGCCCCTCGTGTACGGCCGTCACCAAACAACCCACCCGCACATCCGGGTGGACGGCGGGCGGAAAAGCCGGTGCGGCCATCGGAGGGGGCGAACTCCTCACGTCGAGATTGGCGGTCACTGAACCATCGTTCACCGAGGCAGCCCCGTGTTCGCAGCGCCTGGTGTCCGTCCGCGGGACAGACGCCCGGTCCCGATCCGCCGCTCACGATCGCGAAACATCCGGGGCAGAAACCCCGCACGCCGGGAACTTGCGCGGCCCAGCTTAACCCCATCGATGGCTAGCCCAGTCTTCCGCGCGGGTGAGTTCGCCGAGCC
>CAJAYO010000341.1 GCA_903948415.1 uncultured Opitutia bacterium
GGTTAAAATGACGACCGCCGCGAGCGGGGGGCATTTGTTTGCGGGCCGGTGAGGTTGTCTTCCGGCCCCGGCCGATGGGCGACGGAGCGAAGAAAGCGGGGTGCGCTGCGAGCGACGTCCCCGCTCGAGGCGGCGACGGGCCGCCGTCGTGCGAGGGACAGGGTGGAGGTTTTTGTGAAAAAAACTGCGTTTCATCCGGCTGGCGGCGCCCGCTTACCCGGTTCGGTCGGGGATTTCCGGAGCGGTTGGGGTCGATTGCGTTGCTCGGGCTCGCGGTTGGCGAGACGGCTCGGGCCCAGCCGATCCTCGGCTCGACGGGGGCTTACGCGGTGATGGCCGGTTGGACGGTGACGATCAACGGGGGCGATACGATTAACGGGAATCCCGGGGCGGCGAACATCGGCGAGTGCGGGTTCGGCCGCCTTCGCGTCGAGGGGCGCGTCGGTGGGGCCGATGACCGCCCGCGATAAAACCGACTTCACCCGGGCCTCTGCCGGTTTGGCGGCCATGGCCGGAGCGGTTGATCTGACCGGCCGGATTTGGGCGCCGGCGGCGGGGGCACCCTGTTGGCGCCGGGGATTTATTCGTTTGGGTCGAGGGCGCAACGGACCGGCACCCTGACGCTGGACGCGGAGGGGCGGAGCACGGCGGGGTGAGTTTTTCAGATCGGAAGCACGTTTGACACGGCGGCCGGCGCCGGCGGGTCTGCGCGAATCTGGCGGCGAACAGCGTGACAAACCACGGACTGTTCTGGCAGGTCGGCTCGACCACGAGTTTTGGGGCGAACACGAATTTCGAGGGCACGGTGCGGAGCGGCACCCCGTTTTCGGTCGGCGAGGGAACGATGATCAATCACGGCCGGATCCTGAGGGGTACGGGCCAGACGATCACGCTGGCGGGTAACTCGATCAACTTTGATGGCCCGAACTCGGGCGACCGCGGCGGTCTGGCGTTGCTCGATACTGGGAATTCGAGCGGGGCGATTCCGGAGCCTTCGACCTATGCGGGGTGGGCGGGCACGGCGGCACTCGGGGCGGTGAGATTCCTCCGCCGGTCGCGGCGCGCGGACCTCCGCCCGTGAACGACGGCGCGGGGCCGCCTTCCCTACATCGGGCGGGAGAGGCGGAAGGGCGCCGTCGGTGCGGGGGAAGGCGGAACGGGCCGCCCGGTGCGCTCGGTAGTGCCGGTTAGGTTACGCCGGGCGGTGGGGAGCGCAAACCTGGGGCCGTGACGGGGCGCCGGGGCTACGGAAGGTCGTAGACTTCGACGATGGCGACGCCGACGGTGTTGTTGAGGCCGCTGACTTGGGCGGTGTAGGTGCCGGGAGGGAGCGTCACGATCAGCGCGGCATCGCGGCTGTTTGCCGTGAGAGCGAAGGCACCGACGCTGGTGAAGGCGGCGTTGAGTTCGGCGGCGCCCGACGTCAAGGGGCTGACGGGCGTGGACCAGTTGTCGTTGGTGGCGAGCGGAGAGGTTTCGCCTTGGCGGATGATTTCGAGCTTGGGATCGGCGAGGGTGCCGGCGACGCCGAAGCCGGCGAGGGTGGGACCGACGCCACGAATCAGGAGACGGCGCGGCGCGGTGCCGCGAATCACGAAGCCGGCGATGAGGATGTCGCTGCCGGTCCCCACGCGGGCGCGGCAGGAGAGGTTGACGAGGGTGCTGGGGGTGGCGTCGGCTTCGTAAACTTCGACGAGAGCGACGCCGGACGCGGCGGTGCCGGTGCCGACGCCAGCGACCTGGATGGTGTAGCTGCCGGGAGGCAGGGTGACGAGCGTGGCGGCGTCGCGGGAGCCGGGGGCGAGGGCGAAGGCGTTTTGCGCGAGGCTCGCGGCGACGACGGCGGCGGGGTCGGGGAGCTGGGCCCAGTTGTCGTTGACGAGGATGGGTTGGTTGGCGGAGTCGAAGATAGTGACGACGGGATTGGCGAGGGTGCCGGGGACGCCGAAGGCGCCGAGGGCAGGACCGGCGGCGCGGATGAGGAGGGTCTTCGGCTTGGTGCCACGAATGGTGATACCGGGAATGACGACGTTGGCGCCGGTGCCGACGTTGGCGCGGGCGGAGAGGTTGACGAGGCCGCTGAATTCGAGGGAGAGCGTGGCGGGCGCGCTGGTGGCGGTGCCGGCGGCGTTGGTGGCGACGCAGGTGAAATCGCCGACGTAGGCAGCGGTGATGTTGGTGAGCTCGAGGACGGGTTCCGTGGTGTTGCAGAAATCCTGGCCGCGGCAGAGCCAGGTGTAGGTGGGCTTGGGAAAACCGGTGGCGGCGGCGACCAGGGTGACGTTGGCCCCGATCGTGGTGCGGACGCTCTTGGGTTGGAGGGTGAAGACGGGGGCGGCGGTGGCGGCGCTCACGACGAGGTCGACCACGGTGGCGGCGGCGCCCGCGGCGTTTTCGGCGATGATCGTGACCGCGCGTCGGCCGACGGAGGTGGGCGTGCCGGCAAGGACGCCCGTGCGGGCGTCCAGCGTGAGACCGGCGGGCAGGGAGGCGGCGCGGTAGGCGGTGGGCGCATTCGCCGCTTCGAGGGCGAAGCGGAACGGTTCACCGACGCGGGCGCGCGCGACGGAGGTCGCGGCGCACAGCGGCGGTTTGGCGGTGGTGATTTTGTCGGAGAGCTCGGCGTAGTTGATGTAGCCGATGAACATCTCGTCGCTGGTTTGCTCCCCGAAGCGCACGGTGGCGTTCGGGTTGGGGTTAGCGGGGTTTTGCGCGGAATTATCGAAAGCGCCGCGGACGCGGATGGCGGTGCCGGCGGGAAGGCGCTTGGGCTGGGCGAGGCGATACTGGGACTGCCAGTTGAAGTCGTAAGCCGGAACGTTGAGGAGCGTCTCGGTCGTGCCGTCGGGATAGAGCGCGTCGAAGCGAACGCGTTTTCCGCGATAATGCATGTGCGGGTTCAGCTCGTAGAGCATCACGTCCTTGGTGGCGGAGGCGGTGAAGGAGGCTTCGCGCTCGTAGTCCTTGGCGCCGGCCGGAATGGTGAGGTTGATATTATTGGCCGACTTGGTGAACAACTCCCGGTCGGGCGCGCGGGAGGCGTAATAGAAACCAAGCTGGGTTTCATCGGACTCGGGCTGGCCGGTGGTGGTGTAGTGCATTTGCACCGTCAGCTTGGAGGCGCGGCGGAGGAGTTTCCCGGAGCCGTCGGGAAACCAAGTCTGATCCAAACCCGGAACGTAGCCGGCGTAAAATCCCGTCAGGCCGGGCAGGTTGCCGGAGAGCACGGCAAGGACCTGCTCCACCTGTGAACCTTCCAAGACCAAGGCGTGGTGGACGGCGCGGCGGTTGCCCGGCTTCACGTAGACGGCCCGGAGCCATTTGTCCTCGGTCGTCGGGAGCGTGAGTTCGGGATAATCGTAGGGGAGCGAGCCAGTGGCGGGCAGAGTTTTCTTGGGCAGGGAAAGAATGAGATCCGGCGGGCCGAGCGGCCAATCGCCGCCGGCGGGAGCCGGCGTGGTGGACAACGGGTCGGAGGCGGACGTGCCCCGCGGCGCGCCGGCGCGGACCCAATGGTAGAGCGTGGACGCCTCGGCGGGGCTGAGCGCGGCGGTGTTTTCGAAGACGCCATAGCGGGAGTCGGCGTGCCAGGGGGCCATGCGCTTCGCGAGGAGGGATTGGCGGATGGCGGGGGCTTTGGCGGCGAGGTCAGCGAATTGGCGGTAGACGTGAGGCGCGATGTTGCCCGGGGAATGGCAGGAAACGCAGCGGGCCAGGACGATCGGGGCGACTTCGGCGGCGTAGTCGGGAACGGACGGTGCCGGGAGGTCGAGCGCCGGGGCTGTGGGGCTCATGGCAATACGCTGGCCGGCGGCGGGAGCGCGGCCGGCGACGAGGGCGGCGACGGCGTCGGCGGCGAAGTTTTGGGTTGGGGCGGCGAGGGAGGCGGGGTCGGCGTTGTCGAGGGGGCCGCGGTAGGAGAGGACCAAGCTGACGGGATCGATCACGAGCACTTCGAGCTGGCGGGTGACGCCAAGTTCGCTGGCGACGAGCTGGGCCTCGTCGATCAAGACGGGCACGGGGTTGTTGAAGAGCGTTTGCTCGGCGGTGATCGCGGCCCGATCGGCGGCGAGGTTGGAATCGATCTGCCAGAGGGTGACGTCGGCGGCGGCAAAGCGCGCGCGGAGGGCGCGGAGGGCGCTGGCGGTTTGGAGGGCGCGCGGACCGCCGGTGGCGGTGAAGACGAGGACGACGGCCTTCGTGGTGGATTCGTAATAGAGTTCGCGGCTGGTGCCGGTGTGGTCGGTGAGGCGGAAATTGGGGACGAAGCTGCCGGGGGCGAGGCCGCCCGGGGTTTCGGTGGCCGCGAAGACGCGCGGGTCGAAGGGGCGAGCCGACGAATGGTCCATGGCGCCGAGGGGTGAGGCGGCGGCGGCGAGGGCCAGCAGGAACACGACGCCGAGGGTGGGGCAGCGGGGAAGGGAGAAACGCACGGGAGGGGAACTAGATGAAAGAAACCGGGAATGCCAAATTCGGAGTGGCGGAGCGGGCCGGGGAGCGGGGGAGTCGGCAGAAAAAAGCCGCGCGCCCGGTGAAGGGTGCGCGGCTCGCAAATTCAGGCGGAAGGCCGATTATTTCTTGGCCTCGATGGCGCCCGCGCCACCGCACTTCTCGCAGTTCTTGCTTTCTTTGGCGGAGGTGACGCAGCACGCGTGACCGCAGGCCTTGCTGTCTTTGGCGGCCTTGGCGCAGCAACCTGCGACCTTGGCGGCGGGAGCAGCGGCGTCCTTCTTGGCGTCGGCGGCGAAGGCGAGGCCGGCAGCGAGGAAGGAACCGAGAACGACGGCGAGGAGGGCTTTGTGGATTTTCATAGGATGTTTTATTAGGGGACGTGGGTTGCGGTTGTTGCGGGGTCGCGAACTAACCCGCAGGAAATACTAGAGTGGGGTGGTGGGGAGGGCGGGTGACCGGATCTGAGCAGGTGGGAAGCACGCA
>CAJAYO010000342.1 GCA_903948415.1 uncultured Opitutia bacterium
CGCGGAGCGGTTCGTCGACGGCGAGGGCGAGGATGGCGGCGGCGGAGGATTCGAGTTGGGCGTAGGTGAGGAGCGCGGCGACGCGCACGGCGAGGGATTGGGTGGAGGATTTCGTGAGGGCGAGTACGGCGGTTTTCGCGGCGGCGGATTCGGCGGGACGGGCGAGGATTTCCTGTTGCGCGTAGAAGCGCGTGGTGGCGCTGGCGGAGGCGAGGAGGGTGACGAGGTCGGCGAGTTTCGCGGTGGCGAGATCGGGGAGGGCGCGGTGCGTCCAGCCTTTCGGGGTGATGCGCGAGACGTAGCCTTTGCCGGGGTCGCCTTTGAAGCCGGCGCCGTCCCAGGCGCTGACGAACATCTGGCCGGAAGGGTCGACGTCGAGATCGGTGATTTGGGAAATCTGCGCGAACTCCTCGGCCTTTTGGGTGAAGGACGCGCCGTCAGGCGTGAGGCGGTGAAGGTAGATGGCTTTGCGACCCCAGTCGGCCATGAGGGGCTGGTCGTTGTATTTCGCGGGCCAGGTGGGCTCGGAGAGGAAGAACGCGCCGACGCCGGAGCCGCCGCCGAGATCTTCGAGGGCGGGGAGGATTTCCGTGGAGAAATTTTTGAAGAGACGCGGGTATCCGTAATCGGCGGACTGGATGAGGTGGAGGAAGCGGATGTTCCAGCCGCCGCCGTCGTTGGTGTTGCCGCGGGAGAAGAGGTTCAGGAACGGGTCGATCGCGACGTCGTAGTCGTTGCGGGTGCCGGTGGCGAAGAGCTCGAGCTCAGTGCCGTCGGGGCGGACGCGGGCGACGCCGCCGCCCTGGAGGGTGACCTTGGCGCCGTCGGTGCCGGTGGCGTTGTGAAAACCAAAATCGCCGACGGCGATGTAGATCCAGCCGTCGATGCCCAGGCGGATGCCGTTGGTGGAGTGGTCGGTGCCGCGGTCGTTGATGGCTTTGGCGACGCAGATGCCGGAGACGAGAATTTTGGCGGGACCGTCGGCGATGCCGTCGCGGTCGGCGTCTTCGAGGACGGCGAGGTTCATGCCGGTGGCTTTGCCGTCGGGGCCGTGGGCGGTGTGGAGGACGTAGACGCGCGGGCCGACGGCGAGGAGGCCGCGGGTGTTGTCGATGGTGGCGAAGAGCGTGTGCGAGTCGGCGACGCCGTCGTGGTCGCGGTCGATGAGTTTGACGATGCGGCCCTTCCCGGGGCCCTTGCCGAGGGAGCCGTTGAGGTCGACGCCGGCGTAGACCTCGCCCTGGGCGGAGACGCAGAGGGTGGCGACGCAGGGCGTGATCTCGGGGCCGGAGAAACGCGTGAGGACCAGGTCAGGCGGGACGGTGTCAGCGGCGGTTGACGCGAGCGGGAGTGCGGCGGCGGCGAGCAGGAGAGTGAGCGAGGCGAAGGGGCGGAGGCGGAATGGAAGAATCATGCGGGGGTGGTCGGTATGAACGCGGGAAGTAGAAATGGGATTGGAAAATGACCGCACGGCGAGTGGTTTTTGGTAAGAAGATTCTTGAGCAGAGAATTTTCACCAGGATGGTCCGTCGCCTCGACTTTGGTGGAGTTCGCGGATTGGTTGGGATGCATGACGGCTCAGGAAGCATTCAACGCGGCGAGCAAGGGGGGCTTCAATGATCTTGAGGTCGTGCTTGCGCTGTGCCGGAAACACGGCGGGGCCTGTGTGATTGGCGGTCTTGCCGTGAACACCTATGTGCGGCCGGTTTACACCCTCGACGCCGACATCGTGATCGCGACCGCCAAGCTACCGCTCATCCGGGCCGACCTGCTCGCAGCCGGCTTTCAAGTCCATGAGGAGACGTGGTCACTCAACGCCCGAATGCCCGGCAGCGACCTGCGCATCCAGTTCAGCAAGGATCCGCGCTACCAGTCGTTCCTTGCTTCGACCGTGCCGGCGAAAGTCCTCGGTTGCGAAGCCGATGTCGCCTCGCTGCGCGATCTCGTGACGGGCAAGGCGCTGGCGTGGAGCGACCCGAAGCGGCGGCTCTCGAAGCGGAAGAAGGATGAAACTGATTTGATTCGGCTCGCGGAAGATTACGCGGAAGTGCGCCCCATGTTGCCGGAGGAATTGCGACGGCAGTTGCCGGCGGAGTGAATGGCGGGTGATGGAGGCCGCCGTTGTCCCTATGGCCCGATCAGAGGCGTGCGCGCGTCAGTCATTCCGAGCCCTTCAAGCCAAACGCGGCGCCGAGTCTTACCATGGTCACAACCGAGGCGATTTTTTATCCGCGCTCGATTTCGCCGATAAAATTGGTGGCAGGATCGAAGCCGATCGCGGTGTTGGTGCGCGCGGTCGGGCCAACGCTGGCGCAATTTGGCGTGACGGGTGTGTTTCCTAATCCGCGGCTCACCTTGTTTCGCGATGCCAACATCATTGCGACGAACGATGATTGGGGCGAGGTGGGGCCGGCGACCATCGCGGGCACAGGTGCTGCTTTCGGAGCATTTGTGCTGTCGTCCGACTCGCGGGATGCGGCGATTGTCGCGACCGTGCAGCCGGGATCTTACACGGCGCAGGTGAGCGGGGTTGGGGGCACCGGTGGCGGTGCGCTCGTGGAAGTTTACGAGGTGCCGTAGCTGCGGCGTCCGTTGGGCGGGCACGAAATGCGGTGGGAGGGGGAGTGGCCGGGGGGGAAGGCGTCCGGAAAGACGGATGGGAGCGCGGAAGGTGGCGCGCGAAGGAGGCGGGCGGGCGAAGAAAACGTCGCCCGGAGAAAGGGAGACTCGCGGGGAGTGGGCGCTCAGCGCGTTTGGAGGTAGCCGGTCTGGCCGAAGCGGAAGACGGGCGAATCGGTGCGCGCGCCGCGGAGGAGGGCGTCGAGGGCTTTCACGCGGTCGGGGTGGCGGGCGGCGAGGTCGGTGGTCTCGGTCGGGTCGGCGGCAAGATTGAACAACGCGAGCGGGCCGTCGGGCGCTTGGAGGACATCGTAGCGCACGACTTTCCAATCGCCCTGGCGCAGGGCGACGCGGCCGCCGCCCTCGTGGAATTCCCAGTAGAGGTAGTCGTGCCGGGCCTGGCGGCCGCGGCCGGTGTGGGTCGGAGTGAGCGAAAGGCCGTCGAGACCGGTGGGGGCGGGCTGTCCGGCGAGTTCGGCGAAGGTGGGCAGCCAATCCCAGAAAGCGGAAACGTGCGTCGAGACCGTGCCGCGGGCGACGGTGCCGGGCCAGTGGGCGATCAGCGGCACGCGGATGCCGCCTTCGTAGAGGTC
>CAJAYO010000343.1 GCA_903948415.1 uncultured Opitutia bacterium
GGCCAAGCCGCCGGTGGAGGACAAGGATACGGTCATGTTGTCCGCGTTTGTGGTTTCGACCGAACTCGAGACCGGTTGGTCAGCGAACGACACGTTGTCCGCCACGCGCACCAAGCAGGCGATCAAGGACGTGCCCGTGAACATCGAAGCGATCACGGCCGACTTCATGGAAGACCTCGGGCTCTTCTCGGCCGACGAAGTCGCCAATTATGTCGCCAACGCCTACGCGCCGCCGACGCTGGAGAACGACAACCAGAGCGGCGCCGTTTCCTTCCGCGGGCTCAGCGGTTCGACCGCAACGCGCAACTACTTCCGGTGGTATATCCCGAGCGACACCTACAACGTCGAGCGCATCGATTTCGGCAAGGGCTCGAACTCCCTCATCTTCGGCGACGTCGAGCCCGGCGGGCAGGCGTCCGTGTTTACGAAGCGGGCGATCATGAAAAATTTCGGCACGCTGCTCTCCCAGTATACCAGCGACGGCGCCTACCGCTTTCAGCTCGACTACAACCGCAAGCTCGCGCGCAACCTCGCGGTGCGCTTCAACGCCGTGCGCCGCCAGGAGCGCACCTACCAGGATGCGTCGACGTTCGCGCTCGAGGGCGAGACGATTACCACGACGTGGCAGCCGCTGAAGCAGACGATGGTCCGCATCGAGTACGAACGCGGCGATTTCGCCAATGTCCGCGGCTTCGGCGGCGTTACGATTCGCGAGGTCTCCGCCCGTTCCCGCGCCTACACGACCGACCGTCTCTACTACACCTCCGACAACGAGTGGATTGTGCGCGCGCAGTTGCCCTCGGCCGACCGTTCCAACGGTCCGGCCGGCGGGTCGCCTTCGCTGATCGAGGGGGATTTCTTCGACGTGACCATGCGCAATGCCGCCGGCGCGACCGTCGGGACCAAGCGTTTCGCGGGCTATCCCAAGCGCTACAATCTCCGCGGTTCCTTCGACCGGCAGAACCGGCCCTTCGACACCACCTCGGTGACCGTGGAGCAACGCGTCGGCCCGGTCGGGCTGGAGGTGGCCTACAACCACCAGAAACAGACCGCCATCCGTAACGACAACTTCTTCTCCGCCACGATCAGCGTCGACGTGAACGGGCGGCCTTATGTCGAATCCGAACTCGACGAGAAACGCTTTGCCAACGAGGTCGATTCGTTCCGCGGCATCGCGGTCTACAAATTCGACAAATGGAAATGGATGCAGCAGCTCCTCGTCGGCAGTGCCGAGTATCGCGAGGACCAGGTGCTGAACTACCGCTTCAACACCTTCAACGTGCGCAACGTCGACCGGGGCACGGCCACCGGGCTCAACACCAACACGGACCGCGTGCGGCTTCGGCTTTTCCTCGATGACCCGCGGTTCTATTCGCGCGCGCTGTTCGACGCGATGAAGCCCGCGAATCTGCCGGAAACGGCCGACGTCAAACCGGTGTCGCTCGCGTATTTCCCCTCGGGCACGAGCGCGACCGACGGTACGCAATGGCGCCAGGCTTCGGCGGTCGCCTTCTCGGCCAGCGGGCGCTATTTCAACGGCCGCGTCCTCACGCTGCTCGGCGCGCGCCACGACTGGAACCGGAATTACGAATACAACGGCGTCCGCACCTTCGGCAAATACGGCGAAGAGGTGGCGCCGCCCAAAATCCAGGACGCGTTGCCCGGCGAATACGTCCAGAACAAGCAGCTGCGTCTCGAGAACACGAGCAAGACGGCCGGTCTCACGGTGGTGCTCACGAAGGATCTCAATTTCTACGGGGTCTACTCGGAGTCGTTCCGTTTCCAGGGCGTGCGCACGTTCGACCGCGAACGTTTCGGACCGATCACGGGCGTGACGAAGGAAGTGGGCCTCAAGGGGAGTTTCTGGGGCGACCGCGGATCGATCAATCTCGGGGCCTTCGACATCGACCGGCAGAATGTCGCGCTCAGCTGGAACGGCGTCATCGATTTCACCACGGCGGAAATCGAGGATTTGATGAATCCCAACGACATCCTGCCCGGCGATCCGCGCTACAAATACGGCGAGGAGGGCACGGCCAGCGGGGCGCGCTACTACAAGTCCACCGAAAATTCCCGCGGCGCCGACGTCACCCTCAGCCTCCGGCCGCTGAAAGGCCTGCAGTTGCGTTTCACGCTCGCGCGCACGGAGGTGACCGGCCAGCCCAACCTCGACTCGTTCCGGGGCTATTACACGGCCGCTGTCGCCCGGGGCAACGAGAGCGCCTCCGTGCTGAACGAAGCGAAGACGTTGCTCGACTCGCTCGATATCGACCAAAAACCCACCGGGGCCCGCGCTTCGCCATGGTCCGCGAGCTGGGTCGTCGACTACGCGTTTCAACGCGATGCGTGGGCCCCGTTGCGCGGGGCGCGCGTGGGGCTCAACGGCAGTTGGCGGGACGACTATCTTTTCGGCATCGCCAACGGCCAGTCGCTGGCCGGCGGCGCCACGCACCTCGTGAGCGGCTATGTCATGCGCGACCAGAAGATCTGGCGACAACAGGTCCGGGCCCGCCTCGGTTTCCGCAACCTCACCGATCTCGAGAACGGCAAGCTGCGCAAGACGAGTTTCACGACGCTCGCCAACGGGACCAATGTCTACCGTTACAGCTACGTCGTGCCGCTCCAGGTCGATGCGAGCCTGACGGTGCGGTTCTGATTTCCGGTCGGCGGCCGGCGGCTCGCGCCGGCCACCACTCAGACAAGACCGCTCCGTCTTTTTCCGGCTCCGGGAGCGCTCAGGCCGGCGGTCCAGGCGCCGCGCACGAGGAGCAAGCGCGGCGCGGCGGCTTCCCCGGCGTTCCAATCGTGCAACTTCGAGACGAGCAGGTCGACGGCCTCTTCGCCGACCTGGTCCTCGTTTTGCCTGATGCCGGCGATCGTTCCGTTAGCTTCGTGCACCGAGAGGGACACGAGGCCGACGGCGGCGGGTGCGCGGGACATTTCGGCGGGCGTGCGGTGGGAGAAAATCACGGCATCGAGGCGATGGCGCTCGATCCACGCAGGGAGGCGCCCCGGAATCTGTTCCCGGGTTTCCGGCATGAGGGCGGGGATGCGGTCGCGGGCCGGGACTTTTTGTTGCGCGACGAGGAAGCCGGACCACCAGCGGTGTTCCAACCGGTGGCTGATGTTGGCGGCCACGGCCAGGCCGATGCGCCGGTAGCCCAGGGCGAGGCTGTGCTCGAACGCCAGCTGCGCTCCGTAAAAATGATCGTCGGCGACCCGGTCGATGGCCGGGATTCTGACGCTGGACCCCACGCCCACGACGGCGAAATGACGGACGTCAAAATTGAGGGAGGTCTGATCCCCGGGAAGCGGCGCCGCGAGGGCCCCGTGGATGCCGCGGGCGCGGAGCAGGGCCTCCAGGCGTTCGGGGCGCATGGCCGGATCGCTGAGCGAGAATTCCTCGAGGCTGAAGCCCCGCTTGAGCGCCCGTGCACTGGCGGCGGCGTGGAAACGCCGATGGGTTGCCACCTGGCGCCAAGAGTCGGGGGCCGCGTGGGACGTTAAAAATGCCAACGAAGCCTGCGCCATGGTGTCCGCGCCGCCGTTACGGCGGACGCTCATCAGGGCGGCGACGAGCGGGTTTTTCCGATAGCCGAGCGCTTCGGCGGCCGCGCGCACTCGCGCGCGGGTCGGGGACGGAATGCTCGGATGGCCGGCCAGCGCCAACGAGACGGCCGAACGCGAGATGCCGGCGCGGGCGGCGACCTCACGCATGGATACCCGCGGCCGGGCGGACGCCGGAGAGGCAGCGAGGGCGGAAAGTTTTGCGGACATGCGGGAGGAGAGGGGGAAATGGGTGCGATGGAAACGGCACGCACGCGCGGACGTTAATGATAGATACCAAGTCGGTCAGTTGACCGGTTGGCCGGTGAGCTTGCTCGGGAAAAATCAGGACCGGGGGGAGAAAAGAGCGGGTTTACTCAACAATGCCAGTGGAGGCGCCTTTGCATCGTTTGGCTACCCGAATTTGATCCGGTCCCGGACGATGTACGGCGGACGCCCGCCTTTGTCTCCCTGACCTCATTCCCATGAAAATCCATTCCCTCTGTCTTGGTCTCGCCGCCGTGCTGGGTTTCGGCCTGGCCGGCTTTGCTGCGGCGGCGCCGACGAAACCCAACATCGTCTTCATCCTCGCCGATGATCTCGGTATTGGAAACATCGGCTGTTACGGCGCCGACCAGACGGTGAAGACGCCGAACATCGATGCCCTCGCCCGGGGCGGCACGCGCTACACCAACGCCTACACGGTCCCTCTCTGCGGTCCGTCGCGCGCCGCCATTCAGACCGGCCGCTACGGTTTCCGCACCGGCGCCACCAACCAGGACGCCACCGGACAGATCAAGCCGTCCGCGGAGACATTTTTGCCGCAAATCCTCAAGCCTGCGGGCTACGTGACCTCGATGATCGGCAAGTGGGGGCAGCTCCCGCTCGGGCCCGCGGAATTCGGTTTCGACGACCATCTGAAATTTCAGGGCAGCGGCACCTACTGGAATACTCAGGAGAAGGGCCGAACCTATCTCTTGAACGGCAAGACCGTCGCGCTGCCCGACAAGGTCTATCTGCCCGACGTCATGCACCGCCACGCCGTGGATTTCATCACGCGCCACCGGGAAAAACCGTTCTACCTCTACTACTCCTTGTCCCATATCCACGGAGAGATCCTGCCCACGCCCGACAGCGCGCCCGACAGCAATGATCACTTTGCCGACAACATCGCCTACATGGACAAGCTCGTCGGCCAATTTGTCGCCGAACTTGATCGGCTGAAGCTCCGCGACAATACCCTCGTCGTCTTCTTCGGCGACAACGGCACCGGCGGTGGCTATGCCGATCGCTCCACCGTGAAGGGGCGCCGTCTCTCCGGCGCCAAGGGCGACATGCTCGAAGGCGGAGCGCTCGTGCCGATGATCGTAAATTGGCCCGGCCGGACTCCCGCCGGAAAACTCTGCGTCGACATGGTGGATTCGACAGATTTTTTCCCGACGTTTGCGGAGTTCGCCGGGGCCAAGCTCCCGGAGAAAACCGTCATCGATGGGCGCAGCCTGGCCGCGCAATTCCGCGGCGAAAAAGGCCAGCCCCGCGACTGGGCCTTCACTCAACTCGCGCGCAACTGGTATGTCCGCACGACCGGTTGGAAACTCAACCAAGCGGGCGAATTCTTCGACATGAGCGAGGCTCCGTGGGGTGAGAAACTCGTCGCTCCCGGCACCGAGAGCCCCGCCGGCCTCGCCGCCCGCCAACGTCTCGCTGCGGCGCTCACCCACCTGAATCCTGCCGGCGGCATCCCCGACACCGGCGATCCCTCCGGTCGTCACGCCTCGAACGTGAACAAGAAAGAGAAAAAGAAGAAATAACCCGGGGCTTCGCTTCGACGGTCTCCACCCAACGCATCGCATGTCACTGAAACTCGGTTTCCGCCGCCTTGTGGGCCTGGTCTGTGTTCTGACTGTCGCGGCCTCGGCGGCCGATGAGGGTCTGGTCGCCGCCGTTCGCGCGGCCGATGACGAGCGGGTCGCGGCCACGATCGCCGGAGATCACGCGCGCCTCGCGGCGGTCTACTCCGACGATCTCCGCTACGTCCACTCAAACGGAAAAATCGACAACAAGGCCGAGCATGCCGACGGTCTCGCGAAACGTGCGTCGGTCTACGAGCGATTTGCCTACCAGACCCGGGAATTCCGGCTGGCCGCCCCGGGGGTGATGTTGATGTCCGGTCGGGTGGTCATCCATTCGACGAATGCCAAGGGGAAGAATCAAAACGACGTGAACGTTCTCGCGGTTTGGCGGCAAGAGCAGGGTCGGTGGAAATTACTCGCGTGGCAGGCGGCCAAGAACCTGCCTCCGGGGCCAGTCAATCGCTGACCTTCCCGCGCAATCGCCGAAGCCCAGGCTTACCCGTCTCCGAACCCAAACCCCCTCACTTATGCCCATGATCCCTCCCCCCTTGTTCAAATTCATGCAACGCGCGTTTATGCCGTTCCTCGTTGTGCTGCCCGGACTCGCCGCGCAAGGCGCTGGGCAGCCACCACCCGGATCGGAAGTGGTCGAACTCTCGCCGTTCGCGGTCAGCGCCGAGTCCGTCCGCGGCTATGTCGCCTCCGAGACGATGAGCGGCAGTCGCGTCAAAACGCAGATCATCGATCTGCCCTATACCGTGAACGTCATGACCAACGAGTTTCTCGAGGACTTCGGGATCTTCGAGCTCTCCGACAACGTCAGCCACGTCGGCGGTTTCACCGGACTCGATGTGGGCGGCAATTTCGTGCTGCGCGGCTTTACCTCGAACAACCAACTGCGCGACGGATTTTTCCGCCTCGGCCGCTACGGTTCTAGCAACATCGACCGCATTGA
>CAJAYO010000344.1 GCA_903948415.1 uncultured Opitutia bacterium
ACCCCAGTAGCGTCCGTCGGCGCTGTTGCCCGAGTTGTCTCCTAACGCGAGAAACTGGCCGGGGGGAACCTTGGCTTTCTCTCCGAGGGCCAAAATGCCCAGCGGCTGATAGCCGCCGTATTTCCCGCTCTGCTCGTTGTTCCCCTGAAACGCCCCGGCCCCCTCGATTGGGCGGCCGTTGCGCAACAGGACGCCGGTGCCCGCCGATTTCACGACGGTTGCACTGTCGCCGTTGGTTTTGCCGGCGACGATTTCGATTTCGTCCCCGGGCGTGCCGACGAGGCGCTTGATGTAATATTGGTCGCCGTAGGTGTTGGCGATGCCGGGGATGTTGCTGGTGCGAAACACAAACCCCTGACCGGGCTGCGGACGCACGAAATGATAGCTCATGCGGTCGACGAATAGCTGGTCGCCCGTCAGTTCATCAAACGACAGAAAACGCTCGCCGGCGCGCACGGTCCGACCGGTGCGGAGGCAATTCACGCGCTCCCCGTCAATCACCCGGACTTCGAGACTGCCGGCTTCCATTTTCCGCCGGACTGCGGCGTTGAAATTCTGCGTGGAGTAGGTTTGCCCCGGGGAGAGCAGCGCCTCGGACACGACCCAGTCCATGTCAAAATCGAGCGGCACGCGGACCTTCACCGGTTTGTCGCCGACGAAGAACGTGTACTCGCGCAGGTCGGTCGGGATGACCAACCACGACCGGCCCGGGACGATCCGCGAGTGAACCGCCCCGCGGCTCTGACCTCCGCCGACCGGCACCAGCACTTCGCCGTCGCCCGGCGCATCGAGCCGATGCGGCCAGGCCCCGAACAGGACGGCGCGGGCCGCCACCGCCGCCGAGGACGGTTCGTCCGCCGGCTTGGCGAAGACCTCGGGCGTCATGCCGTTGTAGGTCGGCCACATCGAGTTCGTCGGAATCTTGAAGGGCTGCACGAAATACGTGCGAACACCGAGAATGACAATCGCGGCCACGAGGAAGAACTCGACGTTCTCGACCAGGGCGCTTTTCGGATACACGGCCCCGCCGGTGCGCCGCAGGACTTCTTCAGTGGCCTCGATGGCGAGCTTCAGCTTCTCGGCGCCCGCCCGCTCCTTGAGGAGCGAGCGCAGTCCGGCCATGTGCGACTGCAGCTCGCCGACCTGGGCGGCCGGCAGCACGTCGCGCCGGAAGTGGTAGACCCGCTCCGCGAGTTCGAGCCAGTTGGCGGCATTTTCCCGCATCTTTTTTTCCTGCGATTGAAAAAGGCCGAACATGGCGGAGGGGCGTCAGTTGTTTTGGAGCACCTTGATGAAGGCGTCCGGGGGAATGGAGACTTTGCCGATCTGCTTCATCTTCTTTTTGCCCTCTTTCTGCTTGTCGAGGAGCTTGCGCTTGCGGCTGATGTCACCGCCATAGCACTTCGAAGTCACGTCCTTGCGCATTTCCTTCACGTTGTCGCGGGCGATGATCTTGCCGCCGATGGCGGCCTGGATCGCGACTTTGAACATCTGCGGCGGGATGATCTCGGCGAGTTTTTCGCAGAGCGAGCGGCCGCGGTTGTCCGCATTGCTGCGGTGCACGATGCAGGAAAACGCGTCGACGGGATCGCCGTTGATCATGATGTCCATCTTCACGAGGTCGGCGGCCATGTAGTCGCCTAGTTCGTAGTCCATCGAGCCGTAGCCGTGGGTGATGCTCTTCAGGCGGTCGTTGAAATCGACGAGGATTTCGTTGAGCGGCAGAGAGCACTTCAGCATCACGCGGTTCATGTCGAGCGTGTCCGTGTGATCGCACACGCCGCGTTTTTCCATGATCAGCGAAAGGATGTCGCCCATCGACTCGTTCGGCAGAATGATCTGCGCGCGAATCGTGGGCTCGCGGATTTCGATCATCGTGCCGGGGTCCGGCATGTTTACCGGATTGTCGACTTCGATGAGGTCGCCGCCGTGCTTGATCACGTGATAGATCACGCTCGGATAGGTGGAGATGATCTCGACGTCGTGCTCGCGGCGGATGCGCTCCTGGATGATCTCCATGTGCAGGAGTCCGAGGAAACCGCAGCGGAAGCCGAAACCGAGCGCGAGTGAGCTTTCCGACGCGTAGACGAATGCCGCATCGTTCAGCCGCAGGCGACCGAGCGCAGCCTTGAGCTTCTCGTAGTCGTCGCTCTCGAGCGGATAGAGACCGCAGAAGACCAGCGGACGCACCTCTTTGTAACCGGGCAGCATCTCCGTCGCGGGCTTGCTTGCGATGGTGATGGTGTCGCCGGTCTTCACGTCGGCGGGGGTTTTGATGCTCGAAACGATGTAGCCCACGTCGCCCGCGCCAAGCGCTGCGATTTTCTCCATCTTCGGCATGAAGACTCCGACTTCCTTCACCTCGGCCTTTTGCCCGGTGCTCATGAGCATCATCATATCGCCGGCCTTGATCGAGCCCGAGAATATACGCACGTAGGCGATGCACCCGCGGTAGGAATCGTAGAGCGAATCGAAGACGAGGCAGCGCGTCTGCGGATACTCCTGCCAGCGCGGCGGCGGCACGCGCGCCACGACGGCCTCGAGGATGTCGACGATGCCGATGCCCGACTTGCCGCTCGCCAAGATCGCTTCCTCGGCGGGAATCGTGAGAATATCTTCGAGCTGCCGCGTGCAGAGCTCGAGGTTCGCGCTCGGCAGGTCGATCTTGTTGATGACCGGGATGACCTTCAGTTTCTGGCTGAAAGCGAGGTGGGCATTGGCCACCGTCTGCGCCTCGACGCCCTGCGCGGCGTCGATCAGGAGCACCGCGCCTTCGCAGGCGGCGAGCGAGCGCGAGACCTCGTAGGAAAAATCCACGTGGCCCGGGGTGTCCATCAGGTTGAGTTTGTAGTCGTGCCCGTCCTTGGCGCGATACGTCATCGTGACCGGGTGCGACTTGATGGTGATGCCGCGCTCCCTCTCGAGATCCATCGAGTCAAGGTGCTGCGCGGTCATCACGCGCATCGAAACCGTATTGGTGTATTCGAGCAGGCGGTCGGAGAGCGTGGTCTTGCCATGATCGACGTGAGCGATGATGCAGAAATTTCGGGTGTAGTTGGCGGACATCGTTCAGGCTGCAGTGGTCAGATCGGTAAATTCGGCGAAGCTTTTCACGCTCCAGGTTTTTTCAGTGCGGCGCGCGAGTCCGGCGAGAACCCCGCCCGGGCCACATTCCCAAAACGCCGTCGCCCCGGCGGCCGCAGCGCTTCGCATGCAGTCTTCCCACAACACCGGCGAGACGACCTGTTTCACGAGCGCGGCCTTGATCGCCGCGGGCTCGCTGACGGTCTGCCCGGTCGTATTCGTGAGGACGGTGAACTGGGGCGCGTTAAACGGAATGGTGTCCAAATACGCCGCGAAGGCGGCGCGCGCCGGCTCCATCAGCCGCGAGTGATACGCCCCGGCGACCACAAGCGGGATGACCTTCTTCATGCCGCGGGCCTTGGCGCCGGTGACCGCGGCGTCGATTTTGGATTTCTCGCCGGAAACGACGATTTGTCCGGGGGCGTTGAAATTGGCGGCCTCGATGTCGAATTCCGCGCAGAGTTCCGCGACCTTGGCGCGATCCTCGCCGATGATGGCCGCCATGCCACCGGTCGTCTGCTCGCACGCCTGTTGCATCAGGCGGCCGCGTTCGGCCACGATCCGCAGGCCGCTGGCGAAATCAAATACACCGGCCGCACAATACGCGGTGACCTCGCCGAGGCTCAGCCCCAGGGCGACCTTCGGCTCGCCGGCCGGCAGTTTACCCTGCTCGCGCAAGGCGGCCACGACGGCAAGGCCGTGCACAAACAGCGCGGGCTGACAGACCTTGGTCTGCGTCAGATCAGCGTCGGGACCGGTGAAGCTCACCCGGGCCAAATCCCAACCGAGCACGCTTCCGGCTTCGTCGTAAAGTGCGCGCGCCGCCGCCGACTGATCATACAGCGATTTGCCCATGCCGACCTTCTGGGCTCCCTGTCCTGCAAATAAAAATGCCAGTGCCATGTCTTGAACTCATGAGACAATCGCCCGCCCCGCGGAAATCCAAGCCCTAAAAACGTTTGAGCGGCTTGAAATACTTCGCGTCGTCATTCGGCTTCACGAACGCGGGCAGAGCCGAGGGCGGCGGCGGCGGCGCGGGCATCACGGGCGGTAACACCACGGATTGGGGCGGCGGGACGCTCGTCGCCGCTGGTGGCGCAGTGGTCGCACCACGGTTAGCGGTCAGCGGAGCGGTCGCCCCGGCAAAGTCCTGCAGGAACGGATTTCCCCGGGGCGGAGCGACCGACCGCCCCGGGAGGTTGCGTCCGAACGCGCCCCCGGCGCTCGTCCCGGCCGCTTCACCCGACGCGAGCACCCCGAACGACTCCCCCCGTGCCACCCGACCGCTGGCATCGCCCGCGCCCGGTTCGGACTGGAGCAGCTTGAAGTCCTGCGGCGTCATCCAATCGGCCATGAAGCCCGCCAGTGGGTTAACGATAGATTCGGGGTGCGTTCGGGCCGCGCGACGCGTCGTCTTCTCGGCGGCCAAGCGGCGCTCTGCGGGATCGTTTTCGCCCGCATCCGCGACGTCCGCTTCGCCGGCGGTTGCCTCGTTCCGCTGGCTTTTTTCACCCGTGGTGCGGACCGTTTTCGCGGTCATCGCGTCGACCAGCCAGTTCGCGGATTTCTTCGCCGCGGCCGCTTCCGCTGCCGGCCGCGGAAGTTCCATCCGCTGCGGGCCCGGCGACTCAATGTGCAGCGCGGGCGCCGTGAACGAGGGCACGGCGGTTTGCGGTGGCGCGGTCATCCCTCGCGCCGCTTTGATTGCTTCGAGATCGCGCTTCGCGGCCGCGATACTGTCTTCGGCTGGTGGCGCAGCGGGCGTTGCGCCCGACGGGCTCTCCGCAGCGACTGCGATCGCCGCGAACAGGAGCACCGCCGCTGACCGCGCCATCTGCATCAGGATTTGATGAAAATGCCTTTGAAATTCATCTCCAGCGCCTGCGGATTTGGCGAGAAGCGCAGGGCCTCGGCCTTCCCGATCGCGCCGGCTTTCCAGAGTCGGTAGAGATCCTTGTTGAACGAGAAACTGGCCGAATCGCTGCTGCCGTCCAAGAGGCCTTGGATTTTCTCGAACTGCCCCTCGAGGATAAGGTTTTTTACCGTCGCGTCGGCCGTGAGAATTTCATTCACGGGCTGGCGGCCGTTGCCGTCGATTTTGGGGACAAGTTTTTGGCAAACGAAACCACGCAAAGAGCCGGAGATCGCGCGCCGCGCCTGGATCTGTTCCTCGGGCGGGAAGAACTCGAAGAGCCGCGTGAGCGATTGCGCCACGGTCGCGGCGTGCATCGTCGAAAACACCAGGTGGCCCGTTTCCGCCGCGCTGATCGCGGTTTCGAAGGTCTCGCGGTCGCGCATTTCGCCGATGAGGATGATGTCGGGATTCTGGCGGAGCACGGCCTTGATCGCCAACTCGAAGCTCGGCACATCGAGCCCGATTTCGCGCTGCTGAAACAGCGATTTGTCGTCGGGAAACGTGTATTCGATCGGGTCCTCGATCGTGACGATGTGTTTGTCCATGTTCTGGTTTACCCAGTTCATCATCGCCGCCATCGTGGAGCTCTTGCCGGAGCCGGTCGCGCCGCAAACGAGGAGAATGCCGTCCTTCGCCTGCACCAGTTTGATCAGCGCGTCCTGCGTCGCGCCGAGCCCGAGTTGGTCAAAAGTGGGCACGGTGCTCTTAATATGACGCATCACGATGCTCACGAGCCCGCGCTGGTGAAATGCATTCACGCGGAAACGCCCGATCCCCTCCCACGCATAGGCGAAATCCACCTGGCCGAGCTCATCCCATTTCGCCTTAAATACCTTCGGCACGTGCTCATCGACCCAAGCTTGGGCCTCGGGGCAGGTGATCGGATCCATATCGACCGGCTTGAGCTTGCCGGAGAGGCGGACATAGCCGGGCTTGTTCGACTTGATTATGATGTCACTCACCCCGCTATCCACGGCGAGCTTTAGCAGGTCGTTGATGATTTCGGTGTGCGGTGTGAGGATCGGCATGGGTAAAAAAGCGTTGCGGATTCCCTATTTCGCCCTGCTCTGTTCCGCAAGGCATCATTGCCTGCTCCCATGAAACTCCGCCCGCTCACCGGCACGATCACTGCGCTCGTAACGCCCTTTTCCAAGGGCCAGGTTGACTACGCCAGCCTCCAAAAACTCGTCACCTTCCAAATCAAAGGCGGGATCGACGGCTTGGTGCCCGTCGGCACCACCGGCGAGTCGCCCACGGTTTCCCACGAGGAGCACCTCGACATTATCCGCGCCGTCGTCGCCCACGCCGCCGGCCGCGTGCCGGTGATCGCCGGCACCGGCTCCAACTCCACGCATGAGGCCGTGGACCTGACGAAACTTTCCCACGCAGCCGGCGCCGATGCGATGCTGGTGGTGGCCCCGTACTACAACAAGCCGAGTCCCGAAGGCCTCTTCCGGCATTTTTGCGCCGTGGCCGAGGCCACCGACAAACCGATCATTCTCTACTCCATCCCCGGTCGCTGCGGCATCGAGATCGGCGTGCCGGTGGTGGAACGTCTCCGCGCGAAATACCCGCACGTCCGCTGGATCAAGGAAGCGGGCGGCAGCGTCGACCGCGTGGACCAACTCAAGCAGGCGCTCGGGGCCGACATCACGGTCCTGAGTGGCGACGATTCCCTGACCTTGCCGTTCATGGCCGTCGGAGCCGAAGGCGTGATCAGCGTCGCTTCCAACCTCTTTGTCCGCGAGGTCTCGCAACTCGTGCGCTTCGCCCTCGCCAACGATTTTGCCAAAGCGACCAAGTTGCACCGCAAACTCTACCCGATCTTCAAGACCCTCTTCATCGAGCCGAATCCGGTGCCAATCAAGGCCGCGGTCTTGCGCGCCGGGATCATCGCCTCCGCCGAGGTGCGCGAACCGTTGTGCGACATGAGCCCGGCCAACGCGAAAATCCTCGAACAGGCCCTCGCCGCCCTCGGAAAATAGTTTCCCCGCCACCATGCCTCTCTCGATTTTGATCAACGGCTCCAAGGGCCGCATGGGCCACGCCCTCGCGGCCGCCGCCAAGGAACTGGGCCTCACCGTCGGCGCCGCCGTCGATGCCGGCGACGACCTCGCCGGAGAACTCCCGCGCTGCGATGTGATCGTCGACTTCAGCTCGCACCAGGCGACCCGCGGCGTCCTGGAACTGGCGGTGGCCCAAAACAAACCCGTCGTACTCGGGACGACCGGGCATTCAGCCGAGGAGAAAAAACACCTGCTCGCCCTCGCCGCCCACGTGCCGTGCGTGTGGGCCGGGAATTTTTCCGTCGGCGTCAATCTCCTCTTCGCCCTCACGCGCCGCGCCGCAGGTGTGCTCGGCGCGGACTACGATGCCGAGGTGATCGAGATGCACCACCGGTTCAAAAAGGACGCGCCCAGCGGCACGGCCGCGCGGCTGCTGGAGATCATCCTCGAAGAACGCAAATTGACCGCCGCGGCGCTCCGTCACGGACGCGAAGGTATCGTCGGCGAGCGCACGTCGACCGAGGTGGGCATCCACGCCCTGCGTGGCGGCGATGTCGTCGGCGACCATACGGTGATGTTCGCCGCGCTCGGCGAACGCATCGAACTGACCCACAAGGCCAGTGATCGCGGAATCTTCGCGCGCGGCGCCCTGCGGGCCGCCCAGTGGGTCGTCACGCAACAACCCGGCGTCTACGACATGCAGGACGTGCTCGGTCTGAAGTAAGCCTCGGCCTCGCCCCTCCCCACCCCATGATCACCTCGATCCAAGGCACCCTCGCCGCCGCGACGCCGCTCCACGCCATCATCGAGCTCAATGGCTTCGGCTATGAGGTGAACGTGCCCGTCACCACGGCCGAGAAACTCCCCTTGCCGGGAGCGATCGTGAAACTCCACACCCTCGTGATCTACCGCGAGGACGCCCATACGCTCTACGGCTTCACCACTCAGGCGGAGCGGGATTTTTTTCGGCTGATGATCGAGCATGTGACCGGCGTCGGTCCCAAGGGCGCGCTCGGCATCATGAGCCGGTTGTCGTTGTCGTCGCTGGAGAGCGCGATCCGCGCAGGCGATATCGCCTCGCTTTCCAAGGTACCCGGCATCGGCAAGAAGACGGCGGAGCGGTTGGTCGTGGAGCTGCGGGCCAAGGTGGGGTCAACCGACAGTGGCTCTCCCGAACTCGGGTCGGATCCCGCCCCTGCGCCGACCGGCCAAAGCGCCCACCGCGACGCGGTCTCCGCGCTCGTTGCGCTCGGCTACAAGGGGGCCGACGCCGACCAGGCCGTACGCCACGCTGCGCTGGCCCTCGGGGCGAAGGCGACCACCGAAGCGCTGATCAAGCGCGCGCTGAACTGAGCGGCGGTGGCGGCCGTTTCCGCGAAAACTCACGCGTGACGGCGGGGCTGGGCCAGCTGCCGGCTCGGCCCAAAAAAGGCGGGCTCGGCGGCCCGCCTGCGGTGATGGACCCGCAAACGCTATTTTTGAAACTGGAAAGCCGTCATTTCGACCACGCCTTGGTGGTCGGGCCGGCTGCGACTGTGGTAGGTCGGATTCTTCGTGGGGTCCAACGGACGGGCCTCGAAGCGCAAGTCCTCTGCCGGCACACCCTGCAACGAAGAGATTTTCAGACCGCTGATCCAATCCAGCTGGGCGGGCAAATCGGAAGCCCCCGCCTGGTCTCCCGCGTTAACGTCGCCGCGCAGCGCGAGCGCCCGCATGGCCAGCACCGGTCGCAGGTCGTTGCGCCGGGACGCCGGCACGGTCACGGTGCGGGCAATGGCCGCATGATCGGCGAGGTTTCGCGACTGGGCCATCATCACGCGGGTTTCCACCTGCGCGGCGACGGGGGCCACGGTCCCTTGCATCGTCGCAACCGTCGGCACCGCGACCGCCGGGGGCGTCGGACCAGATGAGCGGTTGACCAAAACGAGGGCGACACAGGCGGCAGCCATCAGGCCACCCGCGGCCAAGATCCCCGGGCCCCAGGCGCTGCGGCCCGACGGATCGAAGGCGATGACTTTGCGATCGTGCTTCGCATCGCCGGCCTCCTGCCCGTTGAAATCGTTGGCGAGCAGCGTGCAGGCTTTTTGCATGCGGCAGTACTGCCGGTAAACGCGGCGGCGCTCCGGGTTGCCCTGCACTTCGGCCTCCAGGCGGGCCGCGTTGTCGGCACTGATCTCATGGTCGAGATACAGGTTGAGCAGTTCGATGAATTCCGAATCTTTCATGGTCGTCGGTGGGGTGGTCAGGTTTTGAAGTCTTCGCCGAGCTTCGAGCGGAGGCTCTCGCGCGCCCGGGCAATCCGGCTTTTTACGGTGCCCACGGAAATCCCCAGAATGGCGGCAATTTCCTCGTAGGACAGGTTCTTGATATTGCGCAAGACCAGTATCTCGCGGTGTTTCGCTGAAATTTTTTCCATCCCCTGGGCGATGCGGGCGACGAACTCCTGGTTGACGGTGATGTCGTCCGGCGATTCGACCTCGGCAGGAATGATATCGGCGAGGGTCATATCGTTTTCCGCACTCACGGGGGCGTCGAACGAGACGGACTTGTCCCGTTTGCGGCGCCACCAATACCAGTAGCGGTTGCGCGCCAGATTGGTCGCGATCTGGTAGAGCCACGTGGAAAACGCCGAGTCGCCGCGGAAATTGGCCAGGCCCCGGTGGGCCCGGATAAACGCGTCCTGCGTGACTTCCTCGGCATCCTGCTGGTTCCGCAGCAGCTGGTGCACCATCGAATAGATCCGGTCCCAGTAGCGCGACACCATTTCATCGAAGGCCGACTGATCGCCGTTTTTGAAACGGTCCACGAGGGTGCGGTCGAAGGCAACTTCTTGAATTTTGGAGGACATGCGGTCTGCCTCGCTCTGATGGGTATATTTTTGAATTGTTCCCAAGTTGTGGTGAAAGACCGGCCTGAATAGGCGTCACTCCGGGTGCGGTCAATGGCGGCTCGCTTCATTCAGGGCGAAATTCCTTGCCAACCCCCGTGACCAAAACCCATTTGTCTCCTTCACACGGTTTGGGGGGCTGGTAGCTCAATGGTAGAGCAGTTGCCTTTTAAGCAATTGGTTCCGGGTTCGAATCCCGGCCGGCCCACCACCGTCTTTTTCACCTCCAGCCGCCCATGAAACGACTCGTTATCATCGAAGACCAAACCGCTATTCGCGAGATGCTGGTCGAGATTCTGCGGCTCGACGCCAACTACACGCTCGTCGGCGAAGCGGGCGACGGTCAGTCCGCCGTACAGCTCTGCCTCGAAACCAGTCCCGACATCTGCGTCCTCGACGCGAAGCTTCCCGGACTCAACGGCGTCGACATTCTCCGGCGCATCAGCAAGAAGCTGCCCCGGATGCGCGTGCTCGTGTTCTCCGGACACGAGAACCCCGTGCTGGTCCGTGAAATGCTCGAGGCCGGCGCGCACGGTTTCGTCGAAAAAACGGCCGGCCTCTTCGAATTCAAGAAAGGGCTGGAGACCGTGGCCAACGGGGGCACCTATTTCGGTCCCGCTGTCGCATCCCTGCTCCGCAATGTCGTAGCCAATCCGGCCACCAGCAGCGCGCCCGACTTCCTTACCGACCGTGAGCGCGAGATCCTCCAGCTGGTCGCCGAGAGCCACAGCACCAAGGAAATCGCCGCCAAGCTCGGCATCAGCGTCAAGACCGTGGACAACCACCGCACCAACCTCATGCGAAAGCTCAACCTCCACGACGTCGCGAGCCTGACGCGCTACGCACTTGAGGTCGGCCTGATCGAGCCGAAAAAGACCGTCTAAAAACCTTGCGGCGACAGAGCGGTTTGCGCAAAGGTTTTTTCGCAGCGTCCTCACCATTCTCTTTCTCATGAAACTTGTCTCGAAGAAACTTTGCCTCGTCCTCGCCAGCGCCGCGTTTGTCCTCGCGGGCTGCAGCAAAAAGCCCGCCCGGCCCGATCCGAACGCAACCATGATGGGCCCCCAGTCGGGTGGCAGCAACATCGCTCCCAGCAACCTTTCCACCGTTTCCGACCTCAACACGGGCCTCGCCGAACGCGATCCGTTCGATCCGCTCACCGGGCAGAACCGCGAGGCGCTGGCGGCGAATACTGTGTACTTCGATTTCGACCAGTCCGCGATCAAGCCGAGCGAACGCGAGAAGCTCAAGAACGCGAAAACCTATCTGGAAACCAATCCGGGTATGCGCCTGCTGCTCGAGGGGCATTGCGACTGGCGCGGCACCGCCGAATACAACCTCGGCCTCGGTGACCGCCGCGCCAATGCCGTGAAAAAATATCTGCTCTCCATCGGCGTCGCCGCCGACAAGCTCGAAGCCAATTCGAAGGGCAGCCTCGAGGCCAAGACGAATGCCGATGCGACCACCATGGAAAAAGACCGTCGCGTCGACCTCGTGGTCGTGAAGTCGAAGTAACGCCGCCCGCCCCGACCCATTTTGGAAAACAAAAAGCCCCGGAAAATTTCCGGGGCTTTTTTGTGCGCCCATCGCACGGACTATTCCGCCAGGGCCGCCAACACGCGCCGCGACGTCTCGATGCCTTTTTTCATCACATCGAGATTGAAGCTCTCGTTCGGCGCGTGGAGATTGTCCTCGGGTAGAAACAGCCCGAACATCACCGAGTCCAGCCCGGTAACCTGCTTGATTTGGGCGATGATCGGAACGCTGCCCCCCTCGCGCAAATACAGCGGCGCTCGTCCCCAGACCTCGGTTACGGCCTTGTCCGCCGCGCGAAACGCCCGGGCGAGCACGGGCGACTGGTCCTTGGGCGTATTGGACCGGTCGGGCGGCACCACGACGTAGGGATCGCCCTTGTGCTGGTCCACGAACTCGACCTTGACGCCCGACGGCGTGCGGGCGCGGATCGTATCCATCACGAGCTGCTTGATTTTTTCAGGCTCCTGATTCGGCACGAGACGGCAGCTGATTTTCGCGAAGGCCTTGCTCGGGATGACGGTCTTGGTGCCTTCACCTTGGTAGCCTCCGCCGATGCCGTTGAACTCAAGCGTCGGTTGAAACCGCAGCGCCTCGAACGGCGTAAACCCGGGCGTGGTATAAAACGCGTCGATTCCCAGGAATTCTTTGTAGTTTTTCTCGTCCGCCCCGAGCTTCGTCAATTCGTCCCGTTCCCACGGATGCACGTCGAGCACGGCATCGTAAAAGCCCGGCACGTTCACCCGTCCCTCGGGCGTGTGCAGCGTGGCGATGATTTCCGCGAGCGCCTGAATCGGGTTGCGCAGCACGCCGCCGTGGAGACCGGAATGCAGATCGCCCTTCGCGCCGGTCACGTGCAGATCGAACAGCGCGAGGCCGCGGAGGCCGCACGTCAGCACGACTTGATCGGGGGTCGGCAGCGCCGTATCCGAAAGATAAACAAAATCGGCGGCCTTCAGCCGGTCCTTGTGGCTCTCGAGAAACTTCGGGAAACTCGGGCTGCCCATCTCTTCCTCACCCTCGATCAGGAACGTGATCCGCAGAGGCAACTTGGGATTCGCCTCGAGCAGTTGCGCCACCGCGGCGATATTCGTCATCAACGGCCCCTTGTTGTCCGCGGCGCCCCGCCCAAAGATCCGGTTCCCGATGATCGTCGGCTCAAACGCCGGGGTGTTCCACAGGTTGAGCGGATCGGCCGGCTGCACGTCGTAGTGTCCGTAAATCACCACGTGCGGCCAGCTCGCGTCGCCGCCGCGCTGCGCAAAAATGATCGGATGCAGCTCCGTCTTCACCACTTCGACGGTAAAGCCGAGCGAGCCCAGCAGGCCGGAGACGAACTCCTGCGCGCCCTTCATGCCCTCCCGAAATTTCGAATCGGCGGACACGCTTTGATGGCGGATGAATTCCTTTAGTTTTTCAACGGGGTCGAACATCCGACCACCGTGATCCATTTCCGCACCGACCGCCAATCGGAAAAAAAACCGCTTACGGAAACTTCCCGCGGTTCGCCTCGTAGACCGGCCCCACCTGCGGCATGAACGCCTGCAGGTCGGCGATGCGTTTCTGGTCGGCGGGATGCGTGGACAGCCAGGCCGGCTTCGCCGCCGCGGGGGCCCCGGATTCTTTTTGTTTGGCCATTTTCTGCCAGAAACTGATCGCGGCCCGCGGATCGTATCCGGCTTTGGCCGCGTAGATCACGCCCATCCGGTCGGCCTCGCTTTCGTTGGCCCGCGAATGCGGGAGCACCCGACCGACGGCCGTGACGCCGCCATAGGCGAGGAGAAAAAGGTTCCGGGTCTGCACGTCGGTTTTGTCCTCAATCGCGGCCGCGCTGACCGCGCCCACGCCGGCAATGACCATCGCCTCCGACATCCGCTCCGCCCCGTGGCGGGCGATCACGTGGCCGATTTCGTGCCCCATCACGATCGCCAGTTCGCTGTCGTTCTCGGCCAGCGCGAGCAGGCCGGTGTACACCCCGACTTTTCCGCCGGGGAGGGCGAACGCGTTCGCGTCCCTGGATTCGAACACCACAAACTCCCACTTGGCGTTGGGCAGTTGGTCGCCCACGGCCTGCGCGATCCGTCCCCCCACCCGCTTGACCCGGGCATTGGCTCGGGCGTCGGGCGACACCTTCTCGGCCTTCCGGATGGCGCCGAAGGACTCCTGCCCCAACGTCACCTCCTGTCCCTGCGAGATCAGGACAAGCGACTGACGGCCCGTAACGGGATTCGTGTAGCAGCCGGCCAGCACCAACGGTGCGGCGGCGATCAGCGCTGCGGCCCAGAATTTCATTGCGCCGAGGCTACGCTGCGCCCCGACGGTGGCAAGCACCCCACGCGGCCGCTACGGCGCCTTTTTCATGCGGCGCGACCAGAACCACAGCCCGACGCACGCCAGCGCCGCCAGCACGACGATCCAGCGGGAAAACGAATGCGTCGCATCCAACGTGCGGTTCAGCTGCTCAATATCGTCCTGAAACGTCAACCACAGCCAGTGCCCCAGCCAGACGAAGAACGGCACGCTGATCAGCGCGGCGAATCCGTCGAAACACAAAAACTTGAAATACGACACCTTCATCGAGCCCGCCGTGAAAAAAATGGGCGCCCGCAATCCCGGCAGAAACCGGCCCAAAAACATCCCCGTCGAGCCGTGCCGTTCAAACAACACCTCGACTTTGTCCTGTTTCGCCGAAGGGAAAATCCGCTGAAACCACGGCGTCGCCCGCAATCGCCGGCCGAAGAAGCGGCCCGCCAGGAAAATAATCGAGTCGCCGCCCATCACGCCCGCGTACATGATCGCGCTCACGTAAATCCACGAGCGTTCGTCCAACACCCCCAACGCTCCCGCGGCGATCAGCACAATGTCCTCGGGGATCGGTAGTCCGAGGCCACACAGCAGCAACACAGCGAAGGGGCCCCACAGCGACAGCGGGGTGCCTTGGAATTGATCCAACAGGGTCTCAAGCATGAGCGGTTAAGGGATGCACGGAAGGATTTGGGGCGAAAGATAGTCCCGCGGAAACGCGGCGCAACTCCGGTCTCGCGCAAAGGCCAGCCGGAAAGGACACGAGCCGACGGGGTTTGGCGACGGCCAACACTGCGACGCAGGTAGGCATCAGTGTTTGAAATGCCGTGAGCCCGTGAAGACCATGGCCATGCCCCGTTCGTCCGCCGCCGCGATCACTTCCGCGTCGCGCACCGAACCTCCCGGCTGGATCGCGGCCGTCGCCCCGGCCCCGGCCGCGGCGATCAGTCCGTCGGCAAACGGAAACAGCGCCTCGCTCGCGACAACCGAACCCTGGAGATCGAGCCCGGCCTCGCCCGCCTTCCAGACGGCGATGCGCGAACTGTCCACGCGCGCCATCTGCCCCGCGCCGACGCCGAGCGTCTGCTCACCGCGGCAGTAGACGATGGAGTTCGACTTGACGTGTTTGCCGACCTTCCAGCCGAACATCATCGCCGCCCATTCGTCCGCGGTCGGCTCGCGTTTCGTCACCACCTTGAAGTCCTTCACGTTGCCCAGCGTCCGGTCGCGGTCCTGCACAAGCACGCCGCCGACGACCGAGCGGATTTCCTGCAGCGCGTCGGCGCCGATCCCGCCCTTGGCGATCATCAGGCGCAGATTCTTTTTCTTCGCAAAAACCGCCATCGCCTCGTCGCTGAAACGCGGGGCGATGATCACCTCGGTGAAAATCTCGGCGATCGCCTTCGCCAGCTCGCCGTCGAGCGTCTGGTTGACGATGATGATGCCGCCAAACGGGGCCTGCCGATCCGTCGCGTAGGCCTTCTCCCAGGCGGAAATCAGCGTATCCGCGCTGGCCACGCCGCACGGATTGGTGTGCTTGAGAATCGCGACGGTCGGGCGCTCGAATTCACCGATCAGGTAGGTGGCCGCGGTGATATCCAGAATGTTATTGTAGGAAAGCTCCTTGCCCTGCAGCTGCGCGAAGTGGTCGTGAAACGTGCCGTAGAGCGCCGCTTTTTGGTGCGGATTTTCGCCGTAGCGCAGAGCCTGGGCCTTTTTCCACGACAGCGCCAACGTCGCCGGAAAGCCGCTCATCGCCTCGAGGTCCGGTTCCGTCGCCTGGGCTTCCAAATACGTTGCGATGGCCGCGTCGTAGCTCGCGGTGCGTTGAAACACTTTCAGCGCCAGCTTGCGGCGCAGTTCGGCCAGCGCGCCGGCCGGGGCGCCGGCGTCCATCGCCGCGAGCACCGCCGGGTAGTCGGCCGGATCGCACACGACGCTCACGCTCTCGTGGTTCTTGGCGGCGCTGCGCAGCATCGAAGGGCCGCCGATGTCGATGTTCTCGATCGCCTCCTCGAAATGAACGTTCGGTTTCGCGACGGTTTCCTCAAACGGGTAGAGGTTCACCACCACGAGATCGATCAGTTCGATGGCGTTGGCTTTCGCCTGGGCGAGATGGTCGGCTTTGTCCCGGCGGCAGAGCAGTCCGCCGTGGATTTTGGGATGCAGCGTCTTGACGCGCCCCTCCATGATCTCGGGAAACCCGGTGTGCTGGCTCACCTCGGTCACGGGCAGGCCGCGTTCGGCCAGCAGCTTGGCCGTGCCCCCGGTCGACAGCAGCGTGTAGCCGTGGGTGCGCACAAGCCCGGTGGCGAACTCCACGAGACCGCGTTTGTCGCTGACGGAGAGCAGGGCGAGTTTGGCCATAAGTGCGCGTTTCTGCGCCGTGGCACGGCGGGCGGCAAGGCCGAAAACGCCTTCGCGCACAGCGGGCTTGCCGCCCGCGGGTTTCCGCGTCTCTTGACCTTGTGTCCTGCTCCTCCTGCGAATTGCCCGGCCTCGCCGCCCGGCTCGACAAACTCCACCACCATCGCGGCGGCGCGAGCCTCCCCGCCGACAAACCCCACGCGTTCGTCTATTTTATCACGATCCAAAACCGCTCCGACCGCACCGTCACCCTGCTCGGCCGGAAATGGGTCGTGGCCCATGCCGACGGCACGCAGCTCGTCATCGAGGGCGACAAAATCGTCGGCGAGACGCCGCGCCTCGCGCCGGGCGAAGAGTTTTCCTACAACAGCTACCACGTCACGGGGCTCGACGCGCAGGCGCACGGCAGCTTCCATGGGGTCGACGAATTTGGCCGAAAAATCCACGTGATTCTGCCGGCGTTCGACATGACCGTGCCGCGCGACTGATACATTCGTGCAACTTCGTCCTCGTTCTCGGCGGCCTTCTCGTTTTCTCTGGATCTTTCATGAAACTTACTGACCTGAACCGCGACGGCGGCATTGGTGCCAATTCGCTGTTCGTCCAACTCGGCGACCTCAACATTTTGGTCGATTGCGGCCTGAATCCGAAGAAAGTCGGCCGCGCCGCAACACCGGATCTGTCCAAGCTGCGCGGCGTCACCCTCGATCTGATCATCATCACTCACTGCCATCTGGACCACATCGGCAGTCTGCCCGTCGTGATGCGCGAGCACCCCAACACCCCCGTCATCATGACGACCTCAAGCCGCATGCTGATCGAGCGCATGCTGCACAACTCGGCCAACGTGATGATGCGCCAAAAGGACGAGGCCAACATCCCGGATTATCCCCTCTTCACTCACGACGAGATCGACCGCATCGGCAAGCGCCTCAACGGCCTGCCGTTTGGCCACGCGAAACACTTCCGCGGGGCTAAAGACGAGATCGAGATCATCCTCCATCCCGCCGGGCATGTCGCCGGCGCCGCCGCGGTGGAGATGCACTACAAGCACCGCCAGATTTTTTTCACCGGCGACGTGCTCTTCGAGAACCAGCGCACCCTCCTCGGCGCCAAATTTCCCTCGGGCCACTTCGACACGCTCATCACCGAAACGACTCGCGGCACGACGGAGCGCCCCATCGGCAAGGAGCGGGTCAATGAGGTCGCCCGCCTCGTGACTGCGATCAACGACACCATCCAGCGCGGCGGCTCGTTTCTCCTGCCGGTCTTCGCCCTCGGGCGCATGCAGGAGGTGCTCGCGATCGTCCACGATGCGCGGAAATTCGGTCGCCTCGCCGAGTGCCCCATTTTCGCCTCCGGTCTCGGCATGGACCTCGCCGACTACTTCGACGAAATCAGCCGCAAGACGAAGCACGTGAACTTCAACCGCGGCATCATCAAGGAGCTGAAAATCAAGCCGACGCCGCGCAAGCTCGTCGCCGGTGAAGACCCGAAGCAAAACGCCCTTTACATCATCAGCTCCGGCATGCTCGTCGAGCGCACCCCGAGTTACACACTCGCCTCCGGCCTCCTCGGCAACGCGCACAACACGATCGGGTTTGTCGGCTACTGCGATCCCGACACTCCCGGAGGCAAGCTTCTCGCCTCCAAGCCGGGCGACACCTTCGTTTTCGAGACCGCCCACGTGAAGGCCAAGATCAAGGCCCGCGTCGAGCGCTTCGAACTCAGCGGCCACGCGGACCGCGAGGAACTGCTCGAGTTCGCCATCCAGACCGGCGCCCGCAGCATCGTGCTGACCCACGGCGACCCTGATTCCCGCGCCTGGTTCGCGGCCCAGCTCGCCGAGAAAGCGCCGAATTCCAAGGTGCTCGATCCAGTGCCGCTGCAGACGTATCAGGTCTGAGACGGAACGATTCCGTCTGCCGTAGGCAGCGAGCATGCGCGCGCTCCGCAAACGCGCCCGCACGCGGGCGGCCTACGAAGTCACCCTGCGGTTTTTGAATGTTCGAGGACAAGGGCGTTGGGCTGAATCGACGCGGCTGAGACGGCAGGATTCCGCTGTCGTTCCCGTCACGCTTCGGCTAGCCGCGCCGAGGTCGGTGCGGTCTCATCGCATCGCTGAACCCGCTACCCGTTCATCACCTCACGCAACCGCGCGCACATCGCCGGCCCGCCTGCCACGTAGATGATTGGCTTCATCTTCAAATCGAAGCGGCGCATCGGCAGCTGCTCGCCGTTCAAAAAATGCACCTCCCCGCCCGTCGCCCGCACCAGGGGAATCGCCGCCGCGAGGTCCCAGATCTTCACGTTGTAGTCCACGCACCCGTCGAGCATGCCCGCCGCGACGTACGCAAGATGCAAGGTCGCGCTCCCGAGCCCCCGGATCTTGAATTGCGAGAGCACGCCGCTCGCCATGGGCAGCAGTGTCTTGTCGGCGGGGCTGTGAAAACCGACCAGCGTTTCCCGGGAAAACGGGGCATTCTTCACGCCGGCGCTCCGCTCCCCGTCGTGAAGACCGAAACCCGGCCCCCCGTGCATCAGCACCCGGCGACTCAGATCATAGACGACCCCGTAGACCGGCTCGCCGTGTTCACAGAGGGCCAGCGAAATGGCACAATGGGGAATGCCGAGGGCGAAATTGTTGGTGCCGTCGATCGGATCCAGCACCCAGGAAAAATGCGCCGTCACCGGAATCGGTGCATCCGTCTCCGCCAATTCCTCGCTAAAAAACTGGTCGGCCGGAAACAATGCGCCGAGCTCGCGAAAAATGTTTTCCGAGATGGCCACGTCGACGGCGGTGACCCGAGTGCCGTCGCTCTTCCATTTGCTCTCGGCCCGGCCGAATTCCCGATGAAGCAGTTCCGTCTGCGCGAGAACGGCAAGCTTGGCGGCGGCGATACGGGCAAGGAGTTCCGGTGAAGACATAGGCCGATCACCAAACACACCGCGACGGCGAAACCAAACCCATTCCGCGCCGTCGCCGCCTCACGCGTAGTCGTACAGCTTCGGATCGCGGCGCAGCGGGCGTCGGGCCTTGAACCGGTGCTTGGCCTCCTTCGGGTCTGGGGCCTTGGGCTGCTCGCCGCCCATGCCCATGTCGTCGCCATAGGGATCGCCTCCCCCCGGCGCTTCGCCGCCGCCCAACTGCTCCTCCAGCGAATCCGGATCGGCCCCTTCCTCCAACTTGCGCACCACTTCCTCCATTTCGCCGTCAATTTTTTCGCCGGTCATCTCCGACATTTTCCGCATCATCCGGGCCATCGCTTTCGGATCGTTTTCGTCGACGCCGGAAAACACCTTTTCCATGGCGCCCATCGCCGCTTCCATACGCGCGTCCTCGGCGGAATCGCCCGCGCCTGCGCCCGCCGGGGGCGCCGCCGGCTCGTCGCTTTTCCCGCCCTTGGTCACTGCGAACGCGGAGACCAGCTTGCGCAGTTTGAATTTCGGATTGTCGGGGCACTTCGGCACCAACTTACCCTGCGCGAGCGTCTTCGCATAAAATTGGTAGATCGTGTGGTTGTCCTGACAGTAAAACTCGTAGATCGGCATACGGGCCGAGCTGTAGCAAACTCCCCGCAATGCGCAAGCGGCAGAAGAGTCGTTCACCGACTCGCCGGCCGCTGGTTCAACAATAGGGCCAGCACTCCGCCGCTTGCCTCCACGCCAATGACCGGCCCCTCTGACAACGGTCCGCCCTCCTCCATGCTCCGCCCGTTCGCCCCCCTCTGGGCCATCGCCCTCACCCTCACCACCGCTCTGCGTGCCCAGCCCACCCCGTCCATGCCCCATGCTCTCGTTTGGAAAGAACTTCCGGCGCTCCCTGACCGCGAGGGTTTTGCCGGCAGCTATGCCGGCGTCAGCGGAAACGTCCTGCTCGTCGCCGGCGGGGCAAACTTTCCCGACAAACGCCCGTGGGAAGGCGGCACGAAAATCTGGTATGACCGCGTCTTCGCGCTCGCGCCCGACGCGACGGCCTGGCGCGAGGCCGGGCGATTGCCGAGCGCCGGCGGCTACGGAGTGTCCGTCAACACGCCCGAGGGCTTGGTCCTGATCGGTGGTGGCGATGCCGCCCGTAATTTCGACGAAGTCTGGCTCGCCCGCTGGGACGGGAAAACCGTCACATTCGCCGCGTGGCCTCGGCTGCCGAAACCGCTCGCGATGGCCGCGGGGGCGCTCGTCGACCGCACGATCTACATCGCCGGCGGGCTCGACCGGCCCGAGGCCGCGCGGGCGCAAGACGCGTTTTTCGCGCTCGACCTCGATCGCCTTTCGGCTGGCTGGCGCACGCTCCCAAGGTGGCCGGGCGCGGAGCGGTTTCTGGCGACGGCGGGTGCCCACGACGGAGCCTTTTTTCTCTTCAGCGGGGCACGCCTGGTGGCCGATGGAGCCGGCAAGACGTCGCGCGAGTGGCTGCGCGACGCTTATCGCTACACCCCGGCGGCGGGCTGGAAACGCCTCGCGGATCTGCCGCGCGTCGCCGTTGCCGCACCCTCCCCCGCCCCCTCGGTCGAGGGCCGCTTGCTGGTCATGGGGGGCGACGACGGTTCGCAGGTCGCGCTCGCGCCGACAGCTCATCAGGGATTCCCGCGCGACACCCTCGCCTATCGTCCGGCGGACGACACTTGGAGCCGTGCCGGCGACGTGCCGTTCTCGCTCGTCACCACGACGCTCACGACGTGGCGCGGACAAATCGTCGTGCCCGGGGGCGAAGCTCGCCCCGGCGTGCGTTCGCCGCGCGTCTGGTCCGCCGATCCGAACGGACCTGCCGCCAAAAAATAGTTTCGCCGCCGCGGGCCGCTTGGTGCGTCTTCGGTTCGTCCATGACGTTGATTCCGCATCGCACCGTCGCCAGCCAGCTCGCCGTGCAGCTGCGCGGCGAATTGGCGAAAGGCACGTGGCACGGTTGGCTGCCGAGCGAGCGTGTCCTCAGCCGCACGCTCCAGGCGAGTCGCAACACCGTTCGGGCGGCCCTTGGCCAATTGAAAGCCGACGGATTGATCGAGCCCGTCCGAGGCCTCGGCAACCGCGTGATCGGCGCGACGCATTCCACCCCGGCCCACGACCAAGCCAAAACCGTCGGCGTGCTCATCCCCGAGCCCATCGGGCGCCTGCGCCCCCTCATCGCCCTGTGGATCGACGAGCTCAAGGATCTGCTCGTCGAAGAGGGCTATCGGCTCCGCATCCACGAGGGACGCCACTATTATCAGACCAATCCGGCACGCGCGCTTGAGCGGCTCATCGGCCAGCACCCGCACAGCGCGTGGGTGCTCACGCTCTCCTCCGAGGCGATGCAGCAGTGGTTTGTCCGCCGGGGCGCCCCGTGCCTCGTCGCCGGCTCCACCTATCCGGAGGTAACGCTGCCCCACTACGATTTGGACTACCGCGCGATTTGCCGGCACGGCGCCGGTGTGCTGCTACGCCTTGGACACCGCCGCCTGGCCCTGCTGAACCGCGAGTCGCGCCGCGCCGGCGACGTCGACAGCGAACGCGGCTTTCTCGAAGGCGTGCACCGTTCAACGCACTCGGACGCCACCGCCGACATCGCCTACCACCGCGACGACGTCGAGTCCGTCGCCCGCGCCCTGCGCCCGCTGCTCGACCGGAAAAACCCGCCGACGGCCCTCGTCGTGAGCAATTCCTACGCCTACCTGTCCACGGCCAGCCTCCTCGCCCAGCGCGGATTGCGGGTGCCGCAGGACATCTCGCTCATCTCCCGCGACGATGATCCGTTTCTCGGCTCCCTGGTCCCGGCGCCGACGCGCTACCGCGTCGATCCGCATACGTTCGCGAAAAAAATGCTCAGCCTGTTGCTGCAGGTCCTAAAGCGCACGCCGGCCCTGCGCTCGCCGGCGCTGCTCTTGCCTAAATTTACCGCGGGCGGCTCGACGTGCGCACCGGCCCGCGGCGAGGGCTGATCGGTTAAAGTCGGGCGCCGCCCGGGCGGCAGGCGAAGTCAAAGAAGGCGATCTCTTCCAACCGGGCCCGCAGGGTGGCGATCTGCGCGACCGAGGGCTGCGCCAACGGCTGGCGCACCGGACCGCAATCGACGCCGAGCATCGGCATGAGCGCCTTGGAAGCGGCGAGGTGCGTGACGCCCACGCCATTGCAGATGGCAATCATCTTGATGGCCGTGTCCTGGAGCCTGCGCGCCGTCGCCTCATCGCCGTTGCGGTGAGCCTCCAGCAACCGGAGATAAATCGGCGCAGCGTAGTTGTAGGTGCTGCCGACGGCGCCGCGTGCCCCGGCCTTCCAGCCCTCGAGCAGGAGTTCGTCGCGCCCGAAGAGAATATCAAAACGCCCTCCCTCGGCCGCGACGCACGCGCCGTAGTCCGGAAAATCTTCGTAGGTGTATTTCACGCCCGCGAGCGTCGGGATGCGCGCGGCGGCCTTCGCGAGAAACTCCGCCACGGGCAGCGTGACTCCCGTCATCGAGGGAATGTTGTAATAGTAGAACGGCAGCGACGGGGCCGCCGCGGCGACCGCTTCGCACCAGTCCACGAGCTCGTCGACGTTGCGCGGTTTGAAAAACATCGGGGCCAGCGCCGAGACGGCGGCGGCGCCGATCTTCTGGGCGTGCGCCGTCAGTTGGCGGGCCTCTTCGAGGCACGTATGACCGACGTGGACGATCACCGGGAGACGCGAGTCGGTGGACTGCATCCATTTTTCGGCGACCGCGAGCCGTTCGGCCAGCGTCATCGAGAGGCCTTCGCCCGTGGTGCCGCAGACGAAGGCGGCGCCGACGCCGTTCTCCCGCAGAAGTTGGGCGTAGGCCGGGATCGCCGCGAGATTGAGCGAGCGATCGGCGTTGAAGGGCGTGAAGGGGGCGGCGACGAGGCCGCGGAATCGGTTTTGCATGGTAGTGGAAAAATCAGCGGGCACTCACTTCGACCCGCGGAAAGGTGCTGCGCTCAGCGGGACGCTTCGCGCCGTTTTCGTAGCAACAGCCAAGCGTCTTAGCATCGAGCGAGACGAGGCTTGAGCAGGCCGAGGGGCCGGCGTGCCGCAACGCCACGGCGCGGCACGGCGCCGCGCCGGCGGCACGGGTGCGCACCGTCAACTGCGTGCGGCACTTCGCCGCGGGATTGGAAAACACGAGCAGCCCCGGTTCGTGGCGAATGCGGCTCGCCTGGCAGACCGGCTCGATCAGGCCGGGGGCGTCGGCGGGAGGCGTCCACGGGACGCCGCCGTCGTTGCGCAATGCCTGAGCGCGCAGGTTTCGACCGTGGTTCGAGCGCAGGTTCATGAGGAGCGTGCCGCGGCCATCGAAGAGTTAGACGACCTGGCACTCGTTCACCCTCGGGCGGATGGGAGCGCTGAGTTTCCACGTCTGGCCGTGGCCATCGGCGTAAATCGCGTGCGAGCCGGAGAGATGTTTTTTCTCCCCGAGGTCGTCGTAGTTATGGTCACACGGGATGACGAGGCGGCCGGCGGGCGGCCCCTGCTTGATCTGGATGCCGTTGCCCAGGCCGGTGGCATCCCAGGTCCACGCGGGGAGCTTGGTGGCGGCGGTGATTTCGACGGGCTTCGCCCAGGTGGGGCCGTGGTCCATCGAGCTGGTCACCCCCACGGTGCGCGTGCCCTTCGCCGTTCGCGCGGTGATCTGTTTTTCGTGATCGGCGCCGAGGTGGTGCGTCAGCAGCATCCAGAGCGTGCCGGTGGTTTCAGCCAACGCGGGACAGGG
>CAJAYO010000345.1 GCA_903948415.1 uncultured Opitutia bacterium
GCCGACGGCAAACTCGCGCTCCTGTTGCAGGCCCAGCCGGTGTTCAAGCACTGCCACGACGTGTGCGTCGACGACCGCGGCGATCTTTACGTCTGCCAGTGGCGGGCGGACCGCGTGTATCCGACGAAATTGCACCGCGAGGGGTGAGCGCGCTTCCGGTCGGCCCAGCGGTGGCGGAGCGTGAGCGGGAGCAGGATGGGCGCGGCGCCCCGGGCCGTGCGTCGGCGGCATTTTGCCGAGATACCCAGGATCTGGAGCGGCATGCGCGGCCAACGCTGCGCCCTCCGCCGCGGCCAATCGCGCGACGTATGGCTGCTGAACTCGGAGGCCGCCGAAACGCGAGGGTTCCGCCCTGGGATGCTGCGAGCCGCCACGCCGCCCTCGGCAGAAATTGGGGGTAGGAAGATTTTGTTGGTCATTTCAATTCGCTTTCAAAATGAGCCCCATTGTTCTTGGAGGTAGGCGCCTGCTTGCAGGCGATTCAGTAGGTGAAAATCGCCTGCAAGCAGGCTCCTGCCTCCAGCCCCGTTAAACTCAGTTCGAAACCGAATTTGAATAGGAAGATTTTTCGGAGAACCACTGCTGCGCTTGAGTGTGATCCGGTCCATCCGCTTTTCCGGGGCGAAATGCGGCGGGGGTGGACGAAGCGTGACATGAATTCCCGGGAGCCCAGCGATTCGTCGTGGTCGTGCAAAGTTTCATCCTCACCGAATCTTCCTGCCTCACTCCGGCGATTGGTTCAGCGGGCGCCCAAAGTTCGGTCCGAAGGGTCCATGGACTGGCGCAAGGATGGATGCCGCCCCAATGCCGTCCCTCACGGGCTGGAAAGCCCGTGCTAGTGTGCCCGGCATGGATTTTCATCCCATGGGTGGGTGCCGGCAAAATCAAATCCTCGTTTCCGAGGGCGCATTTCTCGATGCTGCAGACGTCCGGCTTGCACGTGGAGGGCCGCTGCTCGTCGGCGGGCCGGAGCGAATCGCGGCGGGACGGCACGCCGGCGAGCGGCGGCCCGACGAGATGCAAAAAAGCGCGGGCCACCCCTCTCTGCCGAAAACTCAAGCGTTGAGCGTTAAATGTTGAGCGTTGAACGTTCCTCCGCAGCCTGCCCCATAGCCCTCGTCCCGCCGCTCCCCGCCCCGATGCCGTCCCTCACCGCCGAATCTCCCCTGTCCGCCGTCGCCGCGTTCGACGACGACGTCTGGGAAGACCTGCTCAACTACATCGAGGAAAAACGCGTCATCCCGATCGTCGGGCCCGAGCTCTGTGTCGTCCAGACCGACGCCGGCCCGGAAAATCTTTACACGTGGCTCGCCCGTTCGCTTGCCGCGCGTCTCAACCAGCCCGTGGACGCCGCCGCGCCGCCGCCGACGCTCAACGACGTCGTGGTGCGCCACCTTTCCGCGCGCGGTCGCCGCGAGGATCTGTATGCGCGCATCCGCACGATCATGCGCGAGACCACCTTTTTGCCGCCCCCCGCGCTGGTGAAACTCGCCGAGATCACCGACTTCGATCTCTACCTCAGCACGACCTTCGATTCGCTGCTGGAGGAGGCGCTCAATCTCGCGCGCGGCGCGGGCGCGAAAAACACCGACGTGGTCGCCTACGCCCCGAGCAAGCTCGTGGATCTGCCGTCCGCCCGCGAAAAACTGGCGCGCCCGCTCGTCTATCACCTCATGGGCCGGCTCTCCGCGTCGCCGACCTACGTGATCTCCGACGAAGACGTCCTGGAGTGCGTGTGCGCGCTCCAGACCGCCCATTACACACCGCAGAAGCTCTTCAACGAACTGGAGCAAAACCATCTGCTCCTCATTGGCGGCGGGTTCTCCGACTGGCTGACGCGCCTGTTCCTGCGGCTGGCCAAGCGGCGGCGGCTTTCCGATCCGCGCGATGTCGGCGAAGTGCTCGCCTATGCGCGCGCCGGGGATGAGCCGGGACTCGTGTTTTTCCTGCAAGAGGTCAGCAGCCGCACGCGGCTCTTCTCCAGCGGGGCGGAGGCGTTCGTCGACGAGTTGCACCGGCGCTGGATGGCGCGGCGCGGGCCCGTGGCGGCGCCGGCCATAAACCCCGCCATGGGCGGCGCGGACGAACCCGGCCGTTTCGTGCCCCCCGGCGGCGAGATGGCGGATCGCGCGGTGTTCATCAGCTACGCCCGCGAAGACCTCGCGGCGGTGCGGCAGCTCAAAGCCGGGCTGGATGCCGCCGGCGTCAGCGCCTGGTTCGACCTGCAGCAGCTCGACAGCGGCGACGACTTTGCCCGCAAGATTCGCGGCAACGTGGCGCGCTGCGGTTATTTCATTCCGGTGATTTCCGCGACGACGCAGCGCCGTGTCGAAGGCTGGTTCCGCCGCGAGTGGAACTGGGCGGTGGACCGCACCGAGGGCATGGTGGCCGGCGCGCGGTTCATTTTGCCCGTGTGCATCGACGACACGCCGGAAAAAGGCGCGCTCGTGCCCGAGCAGTTCTTGAAAGCGCACTGGACGCGCCTGCCGGGCGGGGCGGTTACGCCGGAGGTGGCGGCGAAATTGAAGGAACTGCTCGGCGCGAAGCCGCAGCCGTAACGTCCAACGCTCAACTTTTAGCGCCTAACGCTCAAGTAATGAACCCACCCCCTGAACTTCGGAGGATCGCCACTTGAGCGTTAAACGTTCAGCGTTAAGCGTTGAGCGTTCCGCGTCGATCGCCGCGATCGACACGGACAATCCCTGGCCGGGGCTCGCGACGTTCACCGAGGAGCAGGGCGCGTATTTCCACGGCCGGGACGACGAGATCGATGACCTCACGCAGCTCGCCCGGCTGCGTGCGCTCGTCGTGCTCTTCGGCCAGTCGGGACTCGGCAAATCCTCCCTCCTTCAGGCCGGCGTCTTCCCGCGGCTGCGTGCGAACGGATTCTGCCCGATCTACATCCGCCTCGACCACGCCGAGTCCGCGCCGTCGCCCACGGAGCAGATCAAGATGCTCCTTCTCTCCGAAACGGCGAAGGTCGGCACGTGGACCAAGCCCGGCACCGCCAAACCCGGCGAGACGCTCTGGGAGCTGTTTCACCATCGCGACGACCGCCTGATCGGCACGGGCGGGCGCGCGATCATCCCGGTGCTCGTCTTCGATCAGTTCGAAGAACTCTTCACCCTCGGCGCCGCGGCGGGCGGACGGCGCGATCGTGCGGTCGCGTTCATGAGCGAACTCGCGGAGCTGGTGGAAAACCGTCCCTCCGAGCAACTGGTCGCGCGCCTCGAAGGCTCGGCCGAGGAACTGGAGGCCTTCGATTTCAGCCGCGCCGATTACCGCGTGGTCATCACCCTGCGTGAGGATTTCCTCCCGGAACTCGAAGGCCTCAAGACGATCATGCCGGCGATGATGGCGAACCGGATGCGCCTCGCACGCATGACCGGCACCCAGGCACTTCAGGCTGTCGTCAAACCCGGTGCAGCGCTCGTGACCGAGGAGGTGGCCTGCAAGATCGTCGAGTTCGTCGCCGGCGCGCGCGGCGGCTCGATCGAGCGCCTGGCCGAACTCAACGTTGAGCCCGCGCTGCTGTCCGTGGTGTGCCGCGAGCTCAACGAGCGGCGCCGCGCCCTGGGTCAGGCGCAAATCACCGCCGACCTCGTCTCCGGCAACCGCCGCGAAATCCTCACCGATTTCTACGACCGCAGCGTGGACGATCTACCGGCGGGCATGCGCGCGTTCGTCGAGGACCGCCTGCTCACGAAGTCCGGCTTCCGCGACAACCTTGCGCTCGAGTCCGCGCTCGAATTTCCCGACGTCACGCAGCCGATCATCGACACCCTCGTCTCGCGCCGGCTCCTGCGCATCGAAGACCGTGCGGGTATCCAGCGCGTGGAGCTCACGCACGACGTGCTCGCCGAAGTCATCCGCGGCAGCCGCGACACGCGGCAGCAAAGGCTGGCGACGGCAGTGGTCGAACGGCGAGCCCGCCGTCAGCGCCGCCTGATTGGTGCGCTCGTTGCGTTGTTGCTTCTGGCAGCGGTCGGCGTCGGATATGCCGTGCGTTCGCGGGGCGAGGCGCGCGGACAAGCCAGCCGGACGGATCTGGCCTATGGTTCGCAACTGCTGGAAGAGGGCAAAGTGCCTGACGGCCTCGCCTATCTCGTGCGCGCCGCGCGCAATGACCCAGGGAACCGGTTGATTGCGTCCCGGCTGCTCTCCTCCCTCGCAACCCACAATTTCTACCGGCAACAAGGCAAGCCGCTCGCGCTGCCTTCGCCGGGGCAGGGCGCGCGTTACTCGGCCGATGGGCGCCACATTTACGTTTTGTGCGACGACAATGTGCTGCGCGTCATCGCCGCAGATGCCTGGAAGATTGAGCGCGAATTTCCCTTCGGCGGAAAAATCGTTCATGGGTGGAGTCTGGCGGCAAAAAATCCCGGGGTGTTTGCGGTGTTGTTCGAGGACGGATCGCTGGTGGCCTGCGACGCGGTGACGGGCCGCCCGCGAACTCCTCCGATTCTCCCGCCCGACGGTGCGGCACTCGAGCTGGTGAAGCTGAGTCCTGACGGGCGCTGGCTGGCCGCGCTTGGAACCCAGACGGACAGCCTGTGGTTGTGGGAGGTGGAATCCGGACACTTACGAGCGAAGCTGGATCGGCGGGGCATGAATTATGGCGGAGTGGGCTTCGATTTCAGCGCGGATAGCCGACTGATTGCGGCCCCAGGCGGGGCTGGTTCGGTTCAGCTGTGGTCCGTGCCCGACGGCGCGCCAGTCGGAAACCCGCTGGTCTTTCGTAGCGGCACCATGGGTGTCGTCTTTAGTCCCGATGGACGGCGAGTGATTGTCGGCACCATCTTTGCAAGCCAGATTTTCGACGTCGCCAGCGGCGCTCCGATCGGCCCGGTCCTGCAAGGAGCCGACATGGCGCGGGGCGCGGCGTTTTCTCCCGACGGCCGCCGGTTGGTGGTCATCAGGGGACAGGTCGCCACCGTGGTGGATGCGGCCACCGCGTTGCCCGTGTTGCCACCGCTCATCCATGGCGGTGCCGCGCAATATCCCACGTTCAGCGCGGATGGTCGCGTGCTGTTTACGTGCAGTGGAGACGGATTGATCCGCCTGTGGAACATGGAAACCGGCGGCCTCCTCGCCGAGCCGACCTTTCAGCAACCGCACTTCACGGCGCCGGTCGTGGCGCGCGATGGCACATTGGCGGTGATGGCGCCAGACGGCCGGCAAGTGGTCGCCTTCTCGGCGGCTGGTTCGGCCTACCGGCTGCGCGTGGGTTCAGGAGCCGCGCGACCGCTCGTAGTCTCAAACCGAGGCAACGCCGCATTGCCCGCGGCCTTTCTCCCCGAGGCGCCAGCCAGGATCCTCCGACTCACACGCAGTGGCGCCGAATTGCTCGATGCCGCTTCCGGTGGCAGGATTGCCGGTGGCTTTGTTTTCCCTCAACCGTTGGAGGAGGGTTCGGCTGCGGCCTATCTATCGCCCGACCAGCGGACGATCGTCGCGCGCACCGCACAGGACACGTGGCATGCTTGGAACTTCAGCCCTGCGGGATCGACCCGAGACATTCTGCTAGAAGACGTGCCGGCGGGGTCACCCCAAGTTTCCTTCACTTCGGCCGGTGATGTTCTCTTCATCAATCGTCCGGGCGGCACACAAAGTTCGTTTGGACAGTGGAGCCTTGAATCCGGCCGCGCAACCACCGTGCATCAGGTGGCCGCTGCGAGTCGAGTCGCGGAGTTCACCCGCGACGGGAAGCGAATTTTCGTCTCAGGTTTTGGCCAATCCGGACAGGTCTACGATGTTGTGACCGGGAATGAACTTTTCCGCCTCAAGACGCGCGACCCGATCAGGACTGCTTCGTTCAGCCCGGATGGCCGGCGGCTCGTCACGTTTGGCGCATGGGGCTACGTGCGCTTTTGGGACGGAGTCACCGGCCAACCCATCAGCTCGCACTTGCGCCACCAAAACATCCCGCAGGGAAATGGAGTCACGTTCTCCCGAGACGGCCGATACTGCGCATCAATCTCCTATGACGGCATGGCCCAGGTCTGGGACGTCGAAACGGGCACGCCCGTGGGAGAAGTCCTCCTGCACGGCTATTCAGCAACTATCACGGGGCAGTCGGTCACCTCGGCGGCGTTTAGCAGTGATGGAACGCGAGTGGTCACCGCGTCCGCAACCCACGCCGCCCGGGTGTGGGACACGGTGACCGGCCATCCATTGACCGAGCGGATGCCACATGCGCAAAACCCCGTGGCCGGAAGCGCCGCTTTCAGCCCCGATGGCCATTACGTTCTGACCAAGGCGGGAGCCGGCAATAATTCCTTCGTCTACGTGTGGGCCGTGCCACCGGAGGAAGGCGCCGCGCCCCCGTGGTTGGTGGAACTGGCCACGCTGTTCTCCGGCAAGCGCGTCAGGGACGATGGTCGGATCGTTGCCGCGACGGAAGACCAGGCCAAGTTTGACGAACTGCGCCGCGGACTGGATGCCCTGCCCGGCGGTGCACCCTACGTCGAGTGGGGTCGCTGGTTGCTCGACGACCGTCCCACGCGCTCCATCGCCCCTGGCTTCACGCTCACGCCGGCCGACGCGGAGAAGCTCGCGCAGGAACTGGCACCCGCGCCGCCGTGAACGTAGGGGCGCGCCTCGTGCGCGCCCTCAGGCCAAGGCGCGGACGAGCCGCGCCCCTACCCACGCCCACTGCCCCCTCGCCGAACCCGTGAGCGTGGCACGGGCTTTCCATCCCGTGATTGCTTTCACGGGGAAAACCGAGCCCCTTCAACCCCACGGGCTGGAAAGCCCGGGCCACTTCGGCGACGGAAAAAATCCGCGCCTTGCCCACCTCGGTCGTACGCCTGGCTTTCGGCCCTGAACTCCGCCACGGCTCCCGCGCTGCGCGATCGTTCGTTCTCCGCGAAACGGCGGCTCGTCGAAGATCCGTGGGACGAGCTTGCGCGCCAGCCCAACGGCCTCCCGCTTTCTGCCTCCGTCAAAACCGAACTCGACCGCCTCTACGCGGACGATCGGGCGAACCCGGCGGAGGGTAGTGCGTGGGAGGACGCCAAGGGCCGCCTCGCTGGATTGTGACCGCTCACCTTGAGCGTTGAACAGGTCGCGTGCGCCCCGCGAAGAATTCCCGCGGACCGCACCGCCGGCCATGATCGCACATTCTCGCTCAGCCGTCCCGCCTCCGACGAGTTCGCACGCCGCCGATGCGGCCAAGCGCGCCCGGCCGCGACCGCTCTCGCTTCCGGTGAATCGGCGGCCATGAATGGCTTCGCTCTTGGGGCCGGGAGAGGGGGCTTTGCGCGTGTGAAGGGCCTGGGTGACCCCGGGTGGCGCGGGTGCGACGGTGCCGGCGAATGAACCCGCGGCGTCGCCGAATGTTTGGCTGCCGGTGTTTCGGAAAAAAAGTTCGTCAGATTGGGGGGGATGCCGGAGTCCTTTGTTGAAGCGCCCCTCTGCCGCATGTTAACCCCGCCGTCGTCCCCTCCCCGTGAATCGCATGAAATCTTCATGCAACTGCTCGCGCGCCACGAGCCGGTGATCCGTGGCTACTTGCGGTCGCTGGTGTCGCGGGCGGCCGATGTCGATGAACTGATGCCGGAGGTGGCCCTGGTGGCGTGGCGGAAGTTTTCGGAGTTGCGGGAGCACGAGGGCTTTCCCCGCTGGGCCTGCGTGATCGCGCGCTACGAGGCCCTGCGCTTCCGGCGCGACCGGGCCCGCGACCGGCTCGTGCTCGACGAGGCGGTGATCGCCAAGCTCGCTGATGAAGGGGCGGGCGAAACGCCGCTGCGGGCGCGCCAGCTGGCGGCGCTGGAGGTGTGTGTGGACCGTCTGCCCGCTGAGCGGCGTGAATTGCTCCTGGCGTGCTATGCGACCGAGACGGCGATCAAGGATGTCGCGGCCCAGACCGGCCGCACGGTCGATGGACTCTATCAATTGCTGCGGCGCATTCGCGTCGATGTGCAGCGCTGCGTCGAGGGCACCCTGAAACAAGAGGCATCATCATGAACACCGATCATTCCCCACTGGTCCTCGCTTATCTCGACGGGACGATTTCGGACGAGGAGCTGGCGCGGCTCAATGCGGTGTTGCTGGAGAGTGCCGACGCCCGGGCCCAGTTGCGCGCGTGGGCGGCGGCAGATGTGCGTCTGCGTGAGCTCGCGGCCGACGCGGCTCACGCGGCGGTGGTGCGGCCGGGGACGCGTGAGTCGCAGGCGGGGGCGGGGAAGAGCGCAGCGTGTCTCGACCGTGTATTGCTGCGCGGCTGGCGCGCGCCGATCGCAGCGGGACTGGCTATCGGGGCGGCCTTCACGTCCGTGCTCTGGGCCTACGTCGCGCCGCCGGCGGCCGAAGCGATGCAGCATTTGGCCACGTTGATCGCCGATAGTTTTGAAACGGGTTCTCGCCCGGGCCGCGAGGGCGTGCCGCAGGCGTTCGGCACGTGGGGCGGCGATCACGCCGACCTCGCGACGGCGGGCGCGGGCGTCGCGCCCCGTACGGGCGCGCGGATGCTGCGGCTCCTGCGCTCCGACTATGTCGGTGAGAATTCGCGGCTCAGCCACGTCGGCGATCAGC
>CAJAYO010000346.1 GCA_903948415.1 uncultured Opitutia bacterium
AGTGAAGCGCAGCAGGAACGTATTTTGGCGGCGGCGGAGAAACACCGCGTCGTCATCTCGTCGCTGGCGATGGGGGCGTTGAACAACATTCCCTACAAGAGCGACGCTGCGACGGAGCAGTGGGTGCTCGACAGCGTGAAAGTCATGACGCGGCTGAAGCAGAAGATGACGTTACTGGCGTTTTTCGGGAAGGGCGACTTGGTGGGCGACGAGGCCGGGGTGACGGAGGTGATTCGGCGGCTCAAAAAACTCGCGCCGCGCGCCGAGGCGGCGGGAGTCGTTTACGGCATCGAGTCGTGGCTCAAGGCAGAGGAATTGGAACGTATGCTCGATGCGGTGAATTCACCGGCGATCCGCGTCTACTACGACGTGGGCAACATGCACAAGGTGGGCGAGGACTACGGCGCGGCCATCCGCCGCCTGGGGCGCGAACGCATGGGTGAAGTGCACCTGAAGGACTACGACGATCTCTACGGCAAGGGCTCGATCAACTTTCCGGCCGTGCGGACGGCGCTGGATGCGAGCGGCTATCGCGGCTGGCTCGGCATCGAGGGCGTCAAGACACCGTTAGGAGTCGAGGCGAGCATCCGCTACGACGTCGACTACTTGCGTCCGATTTTCCCGAAGACCGTCTGAATAATTTCCCGCCGTTTCCCTATGAAATCTTGTCCCCTTCGCAGCTCCGTCATCGGGAGCTACCCGTTTCCCGGCTGGCTCGAGTTCGCCAGCCAGCACCTCGAAGTCTTTGGTCGCTCCGATGTGAGCGAGATCCAGAACGATGCCGTGATCGCGGCGGTGCACGATCAAGTCGAGGCGGGGCTCGACGTCATCACGGATGGCGAGCAAACGCGGCTCGATTTCAATCTGTCGTTCTACGGTTACATCAAGGGCCTCGAGCTGGAGTCGGCGTCGCCGCGGAAGTTTGGCCCGCCCGCCCACGACCAGCGCGGCAAGCACGCGATCACCGGCGAACTGGTGGCGCCGCGGGGATTGGGGGTCGTGGAGGAGTTCAAGCGGCTGCAACGCCTCGCGCCGGTCGGCGCGGCGACGCTGAAGGCGAGTGTGCCGGGGCCGTATACGCTGAGCGGCCGGCTGGTGCCAAATGCGCAGTATGCCGACCGCTGGGCGGTGACCGAGGCGTTGCTCCCGATGGTGCGCAAAGAACTCGAAGACCTCGTCGCCGCGGGCTGTCGGGAGATCAGCGTCGATGAGCCCTCGATGAGTTGCTACGCCTACAAGGAAGATCCCCGGCGCTTCGTGGATATTTTCAACCGCACGGTGGAGACGGTCTACGGGCGCACCCGCCTGTGCACGCACTTGTGCTTCGGAAATTTCAAAGGACGTGCGATCGGACCGCGACGGATTGCGCCGATGTTTCCGGCCTTTCTCGATTTCAAGGCGGACGAGCTGCACGTCGAGATGGCGAGCCGGGAGTTTGCCGAGATCGAGTTGATCGCACAGATCGCGCTGCGGCTGGACGTGGCCGTGGGCATCGTCGACGTGAAGAGCTACTACGTGGAGACGCCGGAGAATATCGCGGATCGCGTGCGGCTTTGCCTGAAGCACGCTCCGGCGGACCGGCTGGTCTTCGCGCCCGATTGCGGGCTGAGCCAGACGGCGCGTTGGGCGGCGCAGCCGAAGTTGAAAAACATGGTCGCCGGCATCCGGCAGGTGAAAAAGGAGCTCGGGCTGTGATTTGTCCGCTGCTCAAAGACGACGCGTTTCTTGCGGATGTGGCGGCGGCGCGGGCCGAGGGGGCGGCGGGACGCCTTGTCGTCTGGTGGCTCGGTCAGAGCGGTTTCCTCGTCTTCTACGGCAGGGAGTTCGTGCTGCTCGATCCGTATTTGAGCGACTCGCTCACGAAAAAATATGCGGCGACCGACAAGCCGCACGTGCGGATGACTGAGCGGGTGGTCGATCCGGCGCGGCTGGGGTTGGTGAGCGTGGTGACCACGTCGCACAATCACACCGATCACCTGGACGCGGAGACGCTCGGGCCCATTTTCGCGGCGGCCCCGGCGGCGAAGCTGGTTTTGCCCGCGGCGAACGTGGACTTTGTGACGCAACGCCTGGGCGCGGGGGCGCAGGCGCGGTTTGTGCCGCTGGCCGACGGCGAGCGCGCGACGGTGGGCGAGTTTACCTTCGAGGCGGTGCCGGCCGCGCATGAGGAACTCGCGCCGCACTATGCGGGATTTGTGGTGAGCGTGGGGCCGTTTCGGATTTACCACAGTGGAGACACGGTGCGGTTTCCCGGGATGGCCGGGCGCCTGCGGCCGTTGGGCGTGGATCTCGCGTTCTTGCCGATCAACGGCCGGGCGCCGGAGCGGCGCGTGTCGGGGAATCTCGACGGAGTGGAGGCGGCGAAGCTGGCGCACGATATCGGCGCGCGGTGCGTGGTGCCGTGCCACTACGAACTGTTTGAGTTCAATACCGCTTCGCCGGCGCCCTTCATCGCCGAGTGCGCGCGGCTCGGGCAGCGGTGCGCGGTGTTGCGCGCGGGGGAGCGGCTCACCCTCGACCCAACGGCATGAGTGTTTTGCGTACCGTCCCGGGCGACAGGGCGCCGACCGACCCCGGCGGGTGCTGTGCGCACGAGCCTGGGATCATCGATCCCCGTTTTACGACGCAGGCGGCGCCGGAGTTTCTCCCCGATGACGTGGAGCGGTCGACGACGGAGCTGCGGGAGTTCCACGCCGCAGCCGCAGAAGTCCCCCGGCGCACGGGCGTACCGATCGTCACGCAGACTGAGGAGGGCACGCTCGGATTGGAGGAGGTCGCGCGGGTCCGAGCGCTGGGTGTGGACTTGCGCCACGTCTGCCTCTCGCACCTCGATCGAAAGCCGGCCCCGGCCGACCGTCGCGAGATGCTGGCCAGCGGAGTGCGGGTGGACGTCGGCCGTGCGTTTCGTTGGCGGCCCGAACAGGGAAATCCGACACGCGATCTCGTCGTCGCGCTGCTCCCGGAATGCCCCGGGCGGATCATACTCGCGCTGGATGTGGCGCGACGGGGATATTGGCGCAGCCCTGACGTCCGGCCGGGTTTGAGTTTTCTGCTGAACGAATTTTCGGCGCAACCACGGGCGGCGGGGATGACCGACGCCCGGTGGTCGGAGGGCTTTATCGCGACGCCGGCGGCCACCGACGCTTTTCATCAAACCCTGCCCCATGAAAAAAATCTGGAAAATCGCCGGCATCAATTTTGACCACATGCACATGGGTGACCTGCTCCGGCAGGTCCACGAGCATCCCGCGGCCGAAATCGTGGGGATCAGTGATGTTCAGCCGGAGCGGATGAAGTCGGTGATCGCGAACTTCGGCGTGCCGCCGGCGCGGGTGTTCACCGATTTCCGCAAGTGCCTCGAGCAAACGAAACCCGATCTTGTGGTGCTCTGTCCCGCGACGGCGGAACATGCGAAGTGGACCCAGCTCGTGGCGCCCTATGGCACGCACATTCTGGTGGAGAAGCCGTTTGCGGCGACGCTCGCGCAGGCGGACGCAATGATCGCGGCGGTCGCTGCCACGAAAAAACAGCTGATCATCAACTGGCCGCTCCGTTGGTATCCGTCGCATATCACGGCGAAACGGCTGATCGACGACGGCGAGATCGGCCGGGTGATCGAGGTGCATTTCTACGACGGAAATCGCGGGCCGCTATGGCACGGGGCGGATAAGATCGAGACCGCGCCGACGGCGAGACGAAAGGCGGCGAGTTGGTTCTACCAAAAGGCGGCGGGCGGCGGATCGCTGCTCGATTACCTCGGCTACGGCACGACGCTCGGCACGTGGTTCATGGATGGTCGCGCACCGATCGAGGTGACCGCGGTAGTGGATCAGCCGAAGGGGCTGGAGGTGGACGAGCACAGTGTGGTGGTGGCCCGCTACGAAACGGGTCTGTCGAAATTTGAGACGCGGTGGGGCACGTTTTCCGATCCGTGGAAACTGCAACCGCAGCCGAAGTGCGGCTTCGTGGTGGTGGGCACGCGCGGGACGATTTCGAGCTATGATTTCGAGCCCACGGTGCGGCTGCAGACGAAGGCAACTCCGGCGGGCGTGGAGGTGCCGGTGGAGGTGCTCCCGCCCGAGGAGCGTGGGCCGATCGCCCATGTGCTGCACGCGCTCGCCCACGGAAAGAAAGTCACGGGTCCGCTGTCACCGAAGATTTCGCGGATCGGGCAGCAGATCGTGGACAGCGCGGGGTTGAGTGCCCGGCTGCGGAAAACGGTCAAACTCGTCGCCTGACCATGAGTGAAAATCAACCGGCCGGTAGCTACGGGTTGAGTGCGGCGGGGGCGGGCGGTGCGATGGCGGCGCCGGTTTTGGCGTATCTGCCGCCGCGCCCGCGAGCGTATCGACCAAAAATTGCGCTGATCGGCTGCGGGGGGATTTCGGCGTATCACCTGCGGGCGTATCGCGAAATGGGTTTGGACGTGGTGGCTTTGTGCGATCGCGATCCGGCGCGGGCGGAGAAACGGAGGGTGGAATTTTTCCCGGGAGCGGCGGTCGTGAGCGATTTCCATGACGTGCTGAGGCGGGACGAGATTGAGGTGGTCGATGTGGCCCTGCACCCGGAGGGGCGTGTCGAGGTGATCGAGGCGGCGTTGCGGGCGCGGAAGCATGTGCTGAGTCAGAAACCCTTCGTGCTGGATCTCGCGGTCGGGGAACGCCTCGTGGCGCTTGCGGCGGCGCAGGGCGTGCGGCTCGCGGTGAATCAGAATGGGCGGTGGGCGCCCCATTTCAGCTACATGGCGGCGGCGATCCACGCCGGCGTGATCGGCGACGTGGCGAGTGTGGATTTCACGCTGCAATGGGATCACACGTGGACGGCGGGCACGCCCTTCGAGGCGATTCACCATTTGGTGCTATTCGATTTCGGCATTCACTGGTTCGACTTGGCGGCGCGATTTATGGGCGGGCGTCGGCCGGAGCGAGTGTGGGCGAGTGTGGCGCGCACGGTTGGCCAGAAAATGAAACCGCCCATGCTCGGCCAGGTGGGGATCGACTATCCCGGCGCGCAGGTGCGGTTGAATTTCAACGGTCACGTGCAACACGGGCAGGAGGATCGCACCGTCGTGTGTGGGTGTCGCGGCACGTTGCGGAGTTTCGGCCCGAGTCTGTCCGAGCAAGCGTTGACGCTCCACACGGCGGCGGGACAGGCGAGCGTGCCGCTGGATGGCACGTGGTTTTCGAGCGGGTTCCAAGGCGCGATGGGCGAACTGCTCTGCGCGATCGAAGAGGGACGCGAGCCGACGCACAGCGCGCGCAACAATCTCTCAAGCCTCGCGCTTTGCTTTGCCGCGCTCGCGAGTGCGGACGCCGGAGTGCCGGTGCGGCCGGGTTCGGTTACGGCGATTTCGAAGTAATCCGCCAACGAACGTTGGTCCCCATCGCGTTCCCGCCGAACGTCCTTTCGCCGCGGTGAAATCGCCGTTGGGGCGACCGGCTGGCGGCCGCAACCCGGCAGACGATGATCGGGGCGACGTCTCCGCTGAGATCCGGCCGATTGGATGACTGGTGCGAGTGCTGGGAATCGAACCCAGATCAATGGCTTCGGAGGCCCGGTGTGATGCCCTGCCGTGCAGCGTTTTACAAAAGCTGTTGACTGCGTGTTGACCATTTCGGCAGTCAACAAAAAGCCATTAGCATTAGCGCGTCTTTTGCAGGCTCCGCC